>CAKKPE010000106.1 GCA_919901565.1 bacterium | reverse complement strand
GGGAAAACAGGGCATGCGCTTGACGGTTCTACCCATAAATTTGTCGCACACCCTTTTATGACAGTTATTTTATGATTCGACGGCGACTTCGGCAGGCTTTCTGCAAATGGACGATCTGAAAAAGGCCTCCACAACTTCCGGAGCAAACTGGGTTCCGCTGCACCGCCTGATCTCCTTCAAGGCGATCTCATGGCCGGGGCCCTTGCGATAGGGCCTGTCCGATGTCATGGCATCGTAGGTATCAGCCACCGCCATAATCCGGGCCAGCAGCGGGATCTCTTCACCCTTCCGGCCTTCCGGGTACCCGTTCCCATCATATCGTTCATGGTGATATTTCATCCCGGGTATGATTGCCGCCATGGCCTGGATGTTCTCGACGATCTTTACGCCGCAGACCGGATGGGTCTTCATGATATCAAATTCTTCTTTGGTCAGCTTGTCCGGCTTGTTCAATATGGATTCCGGAATAGCGATCTTTCCAATATCATGGAGAATGGCGGAACGTTCCAGGATTTCCATATCCTGCCTGGAAAGAAACATCTGATCTGCAATGGCCTTTGAATAGACGGAAACATTCGTGGAATGGTTATGGGTATAGGCATCCTTGGCATCCACAGCCGCTGCCAGGGCTATAATGGTATCCAAAAACAGAACTCTTTCCTTCTCTATGAGCTTCGCGTTGTCTACGGCAATGGCGGCCTGGTTGCCAAGGGTCTGCAGGAGTTCCATATCATCATCGGAAAATTGCTCCTGGAAAAGCTTATTGACTACAGCTATCACCCCGACGGCATCCCCCTTATTGAAGAAAGGAACGGCAAGTATATTCCGCAGAGGGACAACCCTTCCGTCTCCGAGAGGAATATGTACCAATTCATCCGGTTTAGCTATTGAGAATGTCTTTCCGCTCTTCAGGATGTCCGAAAAAGAAATGTGATCCTCCCACGTCGAGTCATTTCCGATGCCGGGAAAAGAAAGATGGCTTTGATCGTGCGATTTGAACTCGACGGAGTTCTCCTTATAATAGACGATGGCGTCTTCCGCATTGGTCATGCTTTTTGCATACAGGCATATTTTTTCAAAAAGTTTATCCAGGTCCAGTGTGGCGTTTATGGCCAGGCTGATCTTGTTGATCTGATCGATGACCACCGCTCGTTTTTCCAGATTATCGTAGGTGGACATCAGCTCATCCAGCGTTTTTTTCAACTCGTCCTTGGACGATCGCAGCCTTTTCATGGATTGGGCATTCGCAATGGTTACAGAGGCCTGAGCGGTCATCGCAACAATGAGCTTGAGGTCATTGGACTTGAAACATTCTGCAGTAGCCTTGTCCGAGAGATTAAGAATGCCGAGGAGCCGTTTTTCCTTCTGATCATTGAGGGTATAGAGCGGGATGGATATAAAGGACCCGGTCCTGTAAACACCTTTTGAGAAGATTGCAAGATCAGGCCGACTCTTGATATCCTGTACGATCAAAGGCTTGCCGGTTTTCAGGATCTCGGCACAGATCGTATCCGAGATATTCAGGGTCAGTGACTTGAGCTCGCTGGACGCAAACCCGTATGAAGCTGCAACCTGCAGATGGGTCCCATTCTCATCCAGGAGAAGCACCGAACCTCTTTCAGCATGCGTGATGTTTACAGCCTGCCCCAGAATGATGGATGAAACGCGCTCGATATCATAGATATCCCCAAGGGCTTCGGACAACTGGTAAAGCATGTTCAAGGTCTGATAATTTTCCAGAAGCTCCATGGAAAGACTCTCTATCTCCGCATGGCTCTGTAAATATTCCTTGAGTATATCATGCAGCAATTTAAGGACTCTCTCCAGATTCGTCCCTTCCGACTCATTCCTTGAAAACCCTTTAATAAGCAGAATGAGCGAACTCCCTATCCGCATTTCCATGGTTTCAAAGCTGCAGGCGGAGAGATCCTGTGTACCGGCGGATGAAGTCAACATAATCTCATTCGTGGGGACATGAAGGATTTCCATGGAAATTCCCGAGAGGTTCCCGACCTGATCCATCAGCGTCTTGACGCTGTGCCGGATTTTGGCATTCCACGGAATGTTTGTCGGAAGAATGATCTCTTTTTCGCTCATGGTTCCCGTCTTCTATAGTGCATCTGCTTATAAAGAACCCTATGACCTATGGATATGCGCCATATTATAGAAAGCAAATAGCCAAAACACCTTCTTTATGCAATACATATCCTTGTCAACCCTATGGGTTTGAATATATTATCGGTTATTTCAGAAAATATCTTTAGCAAAACTAATGGACATCTTCCATTTAAATCGCATAAAAAATAGTGTCTCTTGACAAAACATCCGAAACCTTCTAAACTTTTTAATTAGGAAGAAGAATTATTTTACCCGGCATCCGTTCAAGGGCCTTGAAAAGGAGACCTCATGAAAACCATTTGTAAAATGGCGGCGTTATCTGTTGTATGCATATCCTTGTATCTTCTTTCCGGCAGAATCGGTCCAGCCGGCGCGGTTTCTGCCTCAGAAGGACAGGCCCATTCAGTGGTCAGGGGAGACACGCTGTGGGACGTAACAGAAAAATATCTGGCAAACCCCTTCTTCTGGCCCAAGATCTGGCAATACAACGCCCAGATTAAAAATCCGAACCTGATCTACCCAGGTGATCAGATCCGAATCCCGAACCCTGAGGAGCTTGCCCGCATGGGGGCGGCTGAACACCCTCAGCCCGCTCAAGCCGCGCTGAACCAACCCGCAGCGGCTCAAACCACACCGAACCAGGCTGTATCATCGATCGAAGGCCCACTAACTGCCGTGGGAGGATACCTGGTAGAACGCGACCTTTTTGAATCGTCCGGATTCATCCTCCCATTCGGAGAGAACGCCGGGGACGGGGCCATTGTCTCTACCTGGGAAGAAAAGGTTCTTCTTACAGACGGGAACGTGGTTCATGTCAACCTCGGTTCACAGAATGGTGTCAAATATGGGGATCTCTTTCAGGTCATGCATATAGGGGATGATGTGGTCCACCCGGGGACACGTTATAAAATGGGGAAACAGGTCACAGTCCAGGGGATCCTGAAAATTACATCCGTACAGGAAAACCTGTCCACGGCCAGGATCATCAAGTCCTACGATCCTATAATGGTCGGGGACATGGTCCGCTCCTATCATCCGCAGCCCCTGATCGGCCCGGATAATTTCACTTCCGAAGACAAGAGTATCCAGGGGGTCATTGTGCAGAATAGCCTTGGCAAATCCATTTTAGGCGTACGGGACACGGTTTATCTGGACATGGGAACCGAAAATTCCGTGGCACCCGGCGATCGTTTCGTGATCTACCGGTCCGGCCCCCCGCCCCAGGTCAGCAAAAAGGATGCCGCCCTATCCGGGATCCAGGGCAAGGATTTCCCCATGGATATCATGGGAGAGCTGGTGGTCCTGAGTGCCATGAAGAACACATCGACGGCCGTAGTGGTGGAAGAGCTTTACGAAATCAAGCCCGGGGACCATGTAAAATATTCCCCGCAATCCCTTCCTCCTATCAAGAAATATGATATGGACTGAGCCTTTTTTGCAAAGCCCGCCCAAAGGCGGGCTTTGCATTTCTCATTGCTTTACCTCTATAGAGAATCTTTCCCCAGCCCGATTCCTGCAGGAGATTGAAAGGTCCCGGCCAGGGCAAAGAGATAGACACGGTCTGCACCGGATTTTTTAAGGATGCGTGCACACTCATTGGCCGTAGCACCTGTGGTCACGACATCATCCGACAGCAAAACCTTCTGCCCCTCGATTTTTTCCGGATGGGTCACTTTAAAGCATCCCCTGATGTTTTTCAAACGCTCTTTTCCCCTGAGGCCGACCTGAGGAGGGACCCGTTTCGTCCTGACGATAAGATCAAGGGCCATGGGAATCCCTTTGACTTCCGAGAATGACCGGCCCAGAACCACGGCCTGATTAAAACCGCGTTTTCTGAGCCGGAAGGAATCGAGCGGCACCGGGAGAATCAGAGACGCATCATAAGGCCATTCTTTTATCTGGTTACCGATAGCAAGGGCGGCCAGCCCCCTCCCCAGCCTCCAGAATCCATGATATTTGAAAAGATGGATGGCATCTCTGGTGGGCCCGGCAAAATAAAAGAATGCCCGGGCGCCGTCAAGATGGGTATGTCCAAGCCGGCAGTCTCCACATCGGAACCCCGGGCCCGCATCGAGGAGTTCTCCGGACGGCAGGGGGCGTCCGCAAGTAGGGCAGCACGGCCCGAGAATTTTGATCATATTCTGTGAGCATAAACCGCAAAAAGGAGGCGGTTCGCCTTTTTCAGTGCTTAAGTCGAGATGGCATATGGGGCATTTCGCAGGCAAAACCAGGTTCAGAAACTGTCTGGCCAAGGAAAACATGATACCATCCAGCAGACGTTAAAGTAAAAGACTTCTCCCGGTCATCTCAGGAGGTTGCGGAAGACCCAGAAGGGTAAGCATGGTTGGAGCGACATCGGCAAGAATCCCCTTCCCGCGAAGCCGCGCACCCTTACTCGTCAGGATCAACGGAACAAGATTCGTTGTATGAGCGGTAAACGGCTCTCCTGTATCCGGATTCTTCATCATCTCGCAATTGCCATGATCGGCCGTGATCAGGAGCATCCCGTTTTGCTTGTGTATGGCCTGATAAATCCGGCCGATACAGGCATCCACCGCCTCAACCCCCTTGACGGCCGCCTCATAGACCCCGGTATGTCCAACCATGTCTCCGTTGGCAAAATTCAGGATGATCACATCAAAGAAACCCTTATGGATCTGCCGGATCACTTCTTCGGCCACCAGCGGCGCGCTCATTTCCGGTTTTTTGTCATAGGTTTCAACATCCCTCGGGGAGGGAATCATGATCCGTTCTTCTCCGGGGAAGGTTTTTTCTTCCCCGCCGTTGAAAAAGAAGGTCACATGGGCGTATTTCTCTGTTTCCGCGATGCGAAGCTGCTTTAACCCTGCCCGGCTGATGATCTCGGCAAAGATGTTTTTCAGGCAAGCCGGAGGAAAGGCCGCAGGAAGGGAGAAGGTCTCATCGTATTCAGTCATGCAGATGTAAGCAGAAAGGTCCAGTTTCTTCCTGGGGAAAAAAGAGAAATGATCTTGCGTAAAGGCGCTGGTTATTTCCCTGGCGCGGTCCGCGCGAAAATTGTAAAAGATGACGGCATCGCCGGTCCGGACCGTGATCGGTTCCTTCCCGTCATAGGTCATGCTCGCCGGTTTGACAAACTCATCTGTCTCTCCATGATTGTAGGCTGCCTTGACCGCTGCTTCTGCAGTCGGGTAGGAAGCCCCCCCCTGGACCATGGCCCGATAAGCAAGTTCAATCCGGTCCCATCGGTTGTCACGGTCCATGGCATAGTATCTTCCCATGACGGTCGCTATCCTCCCGATGCCGATTTTATTTTGAAGATTTTCCAGCTCGCGGATATATTTGATTCCGCTGGAAGGAGGCGTATCCCGGCCGTCCAGAAAAGCATGCACCCAGACCTTGGCAACCCCTTTCCTGTGTGCCAGGTCAAGCAAGGCCGAGAGGTGATTGATGTGGCTGTGCACGCCGCCGTCGGAGAGGAGGCCCATCAGGTGCAAGGCCGTTCCCTTTCTGCATGCAGCATCCATGGCTTGATTCAAGGCCGGATTTTCGAAAAACTCACCGGTCTCAACAGCCTTGCTGATTCTGACGAGGTCCTGATAGACAATCCGCCCGGCCCCGATATTCTGGTGTCCGACCTCGGAATTGCCCATCTGTCCCGGGGGAAGGCCGACATCCAGCCCTGAAGTCCCGATGACAGTGGACGGATATTCCTTCCTCAAGAGGTTCAGCGTGGGCGTGCGGGCATTGGCAATCGCATTGTATTCCGTTGCCTCTCGATACCCCCATCCGTCCAAGATCATCAGCATGAGCGGTTTAGGGCGTTTCAGCGTTTCAGTCATGATGGATTACTGTAGCAATGCGGGAAGGTAATGCCGCCTTATCCGCAGCAGGCAATTGAATGGTCATGGTTTCCAGCTTCCCGCATCGTTTGCAGCAGGGGATCCATTCGGCCTGCTGGTTTCCGCAATGAGTGCAGGAATAGGGAATAAGAACGGGCCGAATAAAGTTCACAGACTCCCTGTATTCCAGGAAAGCCTCTTCGGTTCTTCCCCGCTTGTGGTAGAGATCCCCCAGGATCTGGCGCAAAATCGGGAACCCGGGCCATTCCTGAACCAGGCTTTCAAAGACATCCAGGGCATCGTCGACCATCTCGAGGCGATAATAAAATTTCCCGAGTAGAAATTTGAACACGGGATTTTCCGGATAGCGGTCTATGGCCTCCTTGTAAACCTGAATGCCCTTTGCAGGGTCTTCGAGCCTCCGGTAATGTCCGTCCATGACCTCCAGAAAGACCAGTGCCCCTGTCTCCTTGAATCCCTTTTTCCAGATCTTAACGGCTTCTTTCTGATCACCCTGCAACTCATAGATCTTCCCGAGCTTCAGGTATGGAGCGGCAAAGGTTCTGTCCGCCCTGATTAATTCGGAGTAGTGTCTGATCAGCCTCTCCCGGTCTTTTTCAGAGTGGAGAGGTTCTGCGCTCATGAACTGGTAGTAGTGAAGCCTCTTCTTCTCTTCGGGATCCTTTTTGAGATTCCAGTAATCTTTCTGAAGGGCATACGCCTTATCCCATGCCCCTTCACGCTCGTAGAACTCCCGGAGCTTGAGAAAGGCCGCCACATTGCGGTTATCGATATTCAGGATCGTCCGGTAGATTTCAGCGGCTTCGATCATCTGCCCGGACTGCCAATAGTCCTTGGAGAGCGCAAAGAGCACAGAGAGGTTCTCGGACCCGATGGCCCTGGCCTTGGTATGGTAGCGAACAGCCTCCTTGAGATTGCCGTTGTAACGGCAGACTTCACCGATCCGGAGCAGCGTGTCCAGATGGTTGGGGTCCCATTCCAGGATTTTTTGAAAATGCTTCAAGGCATCTTCTCTTTTTCTGCTGAGCAGATCATCGATCCCCTGTCGGTAGAGGTCCATGATTTTTGCTTTCTTTTTAAGCCGCCCCTTCTCCCGCCATTCTGCAAATCCTTTCCTGGCATCACGGAAGACCACCGCCGTCATCATGACAAACACACCGGCCCCCATTGAGCTTATAATCAGGAGGCTCATGGATATCGGAAAAACAGTCCCGGACGTCAGATGCAGCTGAACCGTTTCGGGATTCAAGTGGGAAAGATAGAGCATGACCACCACGAAAAACAATATCCAGAAAAAGATGCGATGGATCATCCTTCCTCCTTTAAATATTTCTTCTCTTTAGCGATTAAGTTGAACCGCTCAGAAATTGAAAATCAAGGTATTTCCTGCATGTCTTAAGAATCAAGGATCAAAGATAAAAAATCAAAGTGACAAATCAAAAATTAAGAATGGCCCCACCTCTTGCGTACCGAAGCAACCGACAACGAATAACATGGGAGATCTCTCCATTCTATCGCACACCAATAAACTTGCGTCATAAAAAGCCAATCTCTTAATCGTATTGATATTCATTTTTTATTTTTACTTCGTCATTTTGATTTTTGATTCTTTATCTTTGATTTCATTCACCGTTCAATCTTGTTGCGAAAGTAACCCTCATTACCGATGGTACCTTTTTCCCCTGAGTATGGTAAATCCCCTATAGATCTGTTCAAGCAGGAGCAGTCGTGTGAGTTCGTGAGTGAGGGTCATCTTCGATAGGGAAATAATCACATCTGAACGTTTTCGAATCGATTCAGAGACCCCTTCCGCACTGCCTATCACAAAACTTATACTCCTGACCGGGGCCTTGAGGGCCTCGTCCAGGAAGGACGCGAAGGCCTCGGATGTCATCCCCTTCCCCTGCCTGTCAAGGAGAACCACCTTGTCTCTGGGATCAAGGCGTTTCAGAATCTTGTCCCCTTCCATATCCAGGGACTTGCCTATCTCTTCTTTTGCGCCGGGTTTGACCCCTTTGATTCGGATTTCTTCTAAAGGATTGTAGACCCGAAGCTGTCTGATAAAATATTCCGCCCCTATCCGGATGTAGTCGTCTTCGGTCCGTCCAATGGAAATCAGGCGGATCTTCATGGAGCGGAGGAACTCAGGATTTGTTCCGGGGTCCGCTGCGGAGCATCGCCCCAAAGACGTTCCAGACGGTAATACTGTCTGGTTTCTTCCAGGAAGACATGCACCACCGCATCACCGTAATCCATGAGGATCCATCTCCCTTCAGCGGCGCCTTCGATATGGCCCGGCTCCACCTTCAGTTTTGAGAGGGACATTTCAATTTCCTCGGCAATGGCCTTGACCTGCCGGGTCGAGGAACCGCTGCAAATCACAAAGTAGTCGGTAAAAGATGAGATCCCGGAGAGATCCAGGATCACCAGGTCCTGTGCTTTTTTTTCCAGGCTCGCTTTGATGCATAGCCCTGTTAGTCTCCTGCTGTCTATGTTTCTTCCTTTTACTGCTACGGGGTGTTCAATTTTTTTTGTTTTGCTAAGCAGGTTCAAAATTTCCTCTTTTCAGCGTATAAACCGTTTGAAATTATATACGATGCCACAGATTCCGGCAAGATATATTTCAGAGATCTTCCCTCACGGATACGGTCACGGACCAGGGTTGACGAAATCCCGACAGGGGTCGCATCCTCCAGATAGAGAAAATGGCCGTTAGGCAGCGGGATCTGCCGGCTCCCCGGTTCAGCCCTGATCCCGAAAGTCGATGTGCAAAAATGGAGCGCCTCCTCCAGAATAAAACCGGGCCTGGACATAACAATGAAATTACAGAGTCCTATGAGGCGTTTGGGCTCATGCCAGCTGTTTATGTCGGCAAAAGCGTCTATCCCCAGAATAAAGAAGAGCTCGGCTTCACTCCCGCATTCGCTGCGGAAGGATTCAACGGTATCCACAGAATAGGAAAAACCGCTTCGATGATGCTCTATGGCGGATAGATCAAAATAGGGGTTCCCCTTCAGGGCGAGGCGGGTCATTTCCAGTCGGTGCTCCGCGTCAATCAGTTCCGGCGCAGGCTTGTGCGGCGGCCGGGCCGAAGGGACAAAGAGTATCCGTTCGAGGGAAAAGTTCTCGCGGATATCCTCTGCCACGATCAAATGCCCCAGGTGAATCGGATTGAATGTCCCGCCGAAGATCCCGATACGCATGGACGACGCCCGTCTTTACCCTTCGTAAACATCCACGCCCAGAGGACGTGGCTTTGTGTTACCCCAGGAAGGGGTTTCCCTCGCTTTTAGCATAAAATACGAAATCCTAAAATCTAAATCCTAAACAAATCCTAAACCCAAAATTCAAATTTATAAAACCTCGTATATATCTGTATATTTTCCTGAATCGTGCATGAGAGAATCTATTTCGCAAGCTCCAATCCTACACATGATGACACAACATTTGGATAAATAAGTCTTGAATTTTGGATTTCGGTCATTAGAATTTGCCCTTCGAATTGGCTCAGGGCGGTGAGCTTGCCGAACCGTTTAGGATTTAGTGCTTCGAATTTCGAATTTTTCCACGAAATCATACGGCACAGCCTTTCAACTCTGACCCGGCTCAAAGGACCGGGTTTTCAGACAACCAATAAAGCCTATTCTCTGATCTGCCCGTCTCCGTAGATGATGAACTTATAGGTGGTGAGTTCCTCCAGTCCCATGGGACCCCTGGCATGCAGGCGGTTGGTGCTGATGCCGATCTCCGCACCGAGACCGAATTCGTAACCGTCGGTAAACCGGGTGGATGCATTGACATAGACGGCGGCGGCATCGACCTCTGTAAGAAAGCGTCTCGCCATGGCATAATCTTTTGTCACGATGGCCTCTGAGTGCTGGGAGCCGTACTGTGTGATGTGCTCTATGGCCTGCTCCAATGAATCCACCACCCGGACCGATAAAATCAAATCATTGTACTCGGTACTCCAGTCTTGTTCCACGGCCTCCTTGCACCCGGGGATCAAGTCTCGGGTCCTGGGGCATCCCCGGATTTCAACCCCTGCCTTGACCAGAGAATGGCCGAGACGCTGAAGAAATGAGCCGGCAATCTCTTCATGGACCAGGAGTGTCTCCATGGCATTGCAAACCCCCGGCCGCTGGCACTTGGCATTGATGCAGATTTTTTCGGCCATATCCAGGTCAGCGTAACGGTCCACGTAGGTATGGCAGATCCCCTTGTCATGCTTGATGACCGGGATGGTGGAGTTATCGCAGACGGTCCGGATCAGCCCTTCACCCCCTCTCGGGATGATGAGATCGACATACCGGTCCATTTTTAAAAGATGCATCACCGCTTCCCTGTCAGGGACATCGATAAACTGAATCGCCCCGTCCGGGATGCCTGCATCATCTGCGGATTGCGAAAGGATCCTGCTGATTGCGGAATTGGAGTGCATGGCCTCGGAGCCGCCCCGGAGAACCACGGCGTTCCCGGCCTTCAGGCAAAGGCTCGCCGCATCGGCTGTGACGTTGGGCCTGGATTCGTAGATGATCCCGATGACTCCGATGGGCACACGGATCTTCCCGATCTGAAGATTGTTCGGCCTCTTCCACATCCGCGTGACTTCGCCTACCGGATCCGGAAGCGCCGCAACCTCGCGCAGTCCGGAAGCCATGGACTTGATCCTCTGGTCGTTGAGCAGGAGCCGGTCAATCATGGCCTTGGAAAGCCCCTTGCTTTCAGCGGCCTTAATATCCTTCCGGTTTTCTTCTTTGAGGAAACCCGCTTCCGCGTCCAGACGGTCCGCCATAAGGAACAAGGCCTTGTTCTTGGTCCCTGAATTCAGGCAGACAAGACCCCGGGAGGCTTCCCTGGCTTTTCGAACTTTTTTCTCCACCTGTTCCTGCAGGCCCATACCTCTCTCCTCATTCAAGAATGACCAGATTGTCCCGATGGATCACCTCGTCATAATACTTGTACCCTAAAATCTTTTCAATCTCTTTGGTCTTTTTCCCCATGATCTTTTCAATCTCGTGGGAATGATAATTGACCAGCCCCCGGGCGATCTCCTCCCCTTGCGGGCCCAGGCAGCTCACCGGGTCGCCGATCTCGAACCGGCCTGAAACAGCCTTGATCCCTGACGGGAGCAGACTTCTCCCCTTCTTCAGCAGGGCCTCTGCGGCTCCTGTATCCAGACGGAGACTCCCCTTGGTGCTCAACGTATAGGCAATCCAGTGCTTGCGGCTGGAAAGACGGTCTTTGCCGGCCAGAAACAGGGTCCCGATCTCCTCTCCACGGAAGGCGGCCTGAATCGCTCCCTTTTTATGCCCGTTGATGACCAGGGTGGGGGTCCCGAAGGCTGCCGCCGTTTTGGCGGTCAATACCTTGGAGCGCATCCCACCGGTCCCGACGCCGCTCGTACTGTCTCCGGTCATGGCAATGACCTTGTCCGTAACCTTTTCCACCACGGGAATCCAATGGGCATCCTTATGCAGGTTCGGGTCCCGGGAATAGAGCCCGTCCACATCCGAGAGGATCAGAAGGAGGTCGGCGCCGACGAGATTAGTGACCAGGGCTGAGAGATGGTCATTGTCCCCGAACTTGATCTCTTCGACAACCACCGTGTCGTTTTCATTGATGATGGGGACCACCTGATAATAGAGCAGGGCCTCCAGCGCGTTTCTTGCATTCAGAAAGCGCTGGCGGTTCTTGAGGTCGTCGGCGGTCAGAAGGATTTGGGCCACCTTTTTCTTATTCCTGCCGAACGCCTCTTCATAGGACCAGATCAGCCGTCCCTGTCCCACGGCCGCAGCGGCCTGTTTCACCGGGATGTCAACCGGCCTCTTTTTAAGACCGAGGCGCCCCATGCCAGCGGAAATGGCCCCGGAAGAGACGACCACGATCTCTATCCCGTTCTTCATCACAGAGACCATATCATCAGCCAGGCCCTGGATCCTATCGGTGTCGAGGCTGCTTTCGCCGGTGGTGAGGATGCGGCTTCCGATCTTGATTACCGCGCGCTTGCATTTTTCAACAATTTTTTTCCTGTTGTTCATGATTCACGTCCCTGACCAGTTCGGAAAGACGCATACAAAGAGACTCAAGCCCTTCCCCTGTGGCCGATGATATCCCGAAGAACTCAAGATCCATGCTTGTACAATAGGCCTTGAGTTTTTCAAGCGTTTCCTCTCCCTGGCTGATATCCATCTTGGCGGCGGCAATCACCTGTTTCTTTACAGCCAGGTCCGGGTTGTACTGCCGTAATTCCTCGTTGACTGTGACAAGGGCCTCCACAGGGTCCTGGGTATTTGCGACTGAGATATCAACCAGGTGAAGGAGAACCCTGCAGCGTTCTATATGCCGTAAAAAAAGGTCCCCCAGCCCTGAGCCGGCATGCGCCCCCCGGATCAGGCCCGGAATATCGGCCATGACAAAAGAGGTCGCCTCCTTGATCTTGACCACCCCCAGGTGCGGCGTCAGGGTGGTAAACGGATAATCCGCGATCTTGGGCCTGGCCGCAGAAACCCTGGAAAGGAGTGTGGATTTTCCTGCATTCGGAAGCCCGACGATCCCCACATCGGCTAACAGCTTGAGCTCCAGGATAATGGACCGGGTCTCTCCGGGCTCTCCGGGCTGGGCAAAGCGGGGCGTCTGCCTGGTGGCTGTTGCAAAATGCGTGTTCCCTAATCCTCCACGGCCCCCCAGGGCTGCAACCAGGGCCGCTTCGTGGTGCACAAGGTCGGAAAGTATCTCGCCCGATTCTTTATCCCTGATGACCGTACCGCAGGGGACACGGATGATCAGGTTCTCGCCGCTCCTTCCGCTCATTCTTTGTCCCTGGCCATGCCGGCCTTTCTGGGCCTGATAATGCTTTTTATACCGGTAATCGATCAGGGTATGGAGATTACGGTCCGCCTGGATGATGACATTCCCGCCCCGGCCGCCATCCCCGCCGTCGGGCCCTCCTTTCGGGATATACTTTTCCCTGCGGAAGCTTACTGACCCTTTTCCCCCAGGACCGGAGGTCACCGTAATCCCGGCATAATCGATAAAAATATTTTGTTTTCCTGATCGGCTCGGATGGGGGGATGACATGACTATACAACCATGGTTCATCGTGGTTAAAAACTCATATCAGCTGTTTGCAGGGAATCCTGGATTGGAGTCCTGGTGAATGGACCAGGAGCGGTATCTTGATCAGCTGGCCACGGCGTAAATGCTGATCTTCTTCTTGTCCTTGCCTTTTTTTTCAAACGTAACCACGCCGTCAATCAGGGCGAACAGCGTATCGTCTTTGCCTTTACCCACATTGACGCCTGGATGGAACCGGGTCCCTCGCTGACGCACCAGAATATTTCCTGCCCGGACAACCTGGCCGCCGAAACGCTTGACGCCCAATCTCTGCGAGTTGCTGTCCCTTCCGTTCCTTGAGCTTCCTACGCCTTTTTTATGTGCCACGATATACTCCCGGTTAAGATGCTATCTGTACGATCTTTAATACGGTAATTTCCTGCCGGTGCCCCTGCTTTTTCCTGTACCCTTTGCGCCTTTTCTTTTTGAAGACCACGATCTTTTTCGCACGGTCCATGGAAACCACTTCGGCCTTGACACGAACATTCTTGATGTAAGGTGTCCCAATGGACGCGGCCTCGGTCCCGCCGAGCATCAGGACCCGGTCTATTTCAATGGTATCGCCGACAGAGGCTTCCAGGTGCTCCACCTTCACGATATCCCCTTCGGAAACCTTGTACTGTTTTCCACCTGTTTCGATGATCGCATACATAGATATAGACCCTTAAATGATGATTTCCTTTTAGAACATCTAAATTTAACAGAAACAAGATTCCCTTGTCAAGGATTTTCAAAAACAGGCCGTCTAAATTTTATTAACCGCAGCAGGGACGGGCCCTTTTCAAAAAAGTCCGTCCCTGAGCCGAATCAGAACACCACCCAAATACAGAATGCTCAAAACAGGGGTGAAAAATAACCGACCGGTTAGGTTAATTAATTGATATTATTGATCTATAATGCTTTGCGTTTGCTCCCTTGAAGCACCCGGGCCATGGCGGAATGGATCTGTCCGGTCTTTTTCACATCGCAGGGAAATCCGGTTGACAGGAGCGAATACTCAAGGCTGGATATTCTGGATGCATTATTTGCCTTCCCCCCAGTACACTCTCTATCGATGTGGTCATCTCGGCCCTCTCTTTTGTTTTAAGGATATGATATCAAATCCAACACATTATATAAACAGGACAGGGAGGCCTTTTTGGTCAACAGCTACAGAAGTAAAATGGATCTTACTGGCCTGCAATAGGGATTTATTTTTCTTGGGGATAAAGTAACAGGATGAGATTTTACTGTCAACAGGAATTTCGCTTACTGGAATTTCGCTTACTGTAAAGCCAAAATAGAAATGTCCTATTCTTACCAAAATAGAAATGTCCGGTT
>CAKKPE010000105.1 GCA_919901565.1 bacterium | reverse complement strand
GCCTCACTAACTGGTCGTGGATTAAAAGTCTCAACTTGATTGCAAGTTAGAATAAAAAATGAGTCGTCAACAACCAATACACGAATAAGCCTATTTATATTCGCCATGTTCATATTTTAACCATGCAGGATGAGTTCCAATCCATTCATCCTGGGCATGTTCAGATCGGTAATCACGAGGCGGACGTTCTGCACGGCCAATTTTTCCAATGCATCCATGCCGTCCTGTGCGGTGATGATTTCCAATCCTTGGATATTCCGGATCAGACTCCGTTCATCCAACCTGGATCTTCCACGGATTAACCGCTTATTATTCGAGATGTTTCTTCATCTTGCCACGCATACGGAGCATGGCCTTGGTGTGGATCTGAGAAACCCTGGATTCTGTTATGTCCAGAACTTTCCCGATTTCCTTCATGGTGAGTTCGTCATAATAATAAAGAGAAACGACCTTTTTGTCATTTTCAGGCAGCTGATCGATCGCTTCAGCTATCAGCATCTGCAATTCTTTTTTCTTCAGGATATTAAATGGATTTTCCTCGGCATCGGCAGTCAATGACTCCAGGATTTTCGGAGAGATCCCTGAATCTTCATTCTCCGCTTCGATGCTGACCAGCGACAACCCTCTTGCACAATTCAAGAGGTCGTAGAATTCATCCATGGTGAGATTCAATGCCCCGGCAACCTCTTCGTCAGAAGCCGGCCTCCCTACCCGCTGTTCAATCTCTGCATAAGTTCTCTGCAGCACAGCGGATTTCTGGCGTACCGAACGAGGGACCCAGTCTCTTGAGCGCAAATCATCCAGCATGGCCCCCCTGACCCTGAATTCCGCATAAGTCTTGAACTGAATGTTCCGTGAAGGATCGAACTTATTAATGGCATCGATCAATCCGATGACTCCTGAACTGATCAGGTCATCTATGTCTACATGAGAAGGAAGACGCATGGCCAGGCGGTGAGCAATGAACTTGATCTGCGGGGCGTATTCCAGGATGATCTCATCCTTTCCGGGTGCATCCAATACCACCGTATTTTTTTTGCATCTGCCTTGAACCTTGTTCATCTTATCTCCCCTCCGTAGGACCTATGCCATTGCTCATCATGACTCATTGAATCAGGCAACCTGAAACAACCGCTTCCAGAAAAACTGGATATTCCCCTTAGGGGATTGACTATCGGTTTGAACAGCCATGGCACGTGCAATTCTTAAAAAACATTGGCTGGCTGGAGACTCCGGAAAGATCTCAACAATGACCTTCTGTTTCCGTACAGCCCGGGTCATACCCGGATCGTGAAGAATGAAACCGAGGTAGTCCAATGAAATATTGAGAAACCGGTCGGTGATATTACAGAGTTTCTTGTACACGGCCTTGGCTTCTGCCTCTGACTTCACGGAATTAACGAGGAGCTGGAAGCGGTGTTCGGAGTAATTATGCGACATGACAACCATCTGAGCATAGGCATCGATGATGGACGTCGGCTCAGGAGAGGCTACCATGATGATGTCATGCGCCGCTACATTGAAGAACATGACATTATCCGAGATACCTGATCCAGCATCAATCAGGAGGAAATCTATATCTTCATTCAATTCATCCATCTGTGTGATGAGGTTGACCTTCTGACCCTTGGAAAGTTCTGCAACATCATGGATCCTTGAACTGGACGGGAGGATTCTGATCCCTCCGGGTCCCTGGATGACGATCTCATGGATTTTTTTTCGTCCATCAATCACGTCGGTCACATTATAGCTGGGTTCGAGACCCAGAAGAACATCAAGATTACCAAGGCCTATGTTCGCGTCCAGTACCATCACTTTCTTCCCAAGCATGGAAAGGGAATAAGCCAGATTGGCAACCACGTTCGTCTTTCCTACGCCCCCTTTTCCGCTCGTTACGGCGATCACCTTCACATGACTCCACTTCCCTTTATTCCGCTTCAACATGAAGGATGCCCTCTCTGACCAGATATTGTTCGATACCATTGCTATAGATCCATAGCAAGATATGTGCCAAAGATAGAAAACTCACGCACATTTGCAAAGAATAATTCTGAATCCTGATTTATCTTTTTCTATAAGGAATTACTGATATAACTTGATATACAACCGTAGGTGGGAATTACCATTGGGAGAGGCCATGGCGTGTATAATGGATCATTGACTCGTCAAAGATCTGTCTTAAGACAGTCCTTTGACATCCCGGCTTTCCATGATATCGGATCCATCAAGGATGCTGATCCGTTTCATCATCGGCCCAGCTGTTCAGTTTTTTCTTTTTGAGCTTTTCAAGGAGGGTAGTTCGATTCAGATTAAGGAGTTTTGCCGCTTTGCTCTTTACTCCGCCGGCCTGCTTCAACGCCTTGATAATCAGTCCGTTTTCAAAAGACTCAACGGCTTGGTTCAGGGAAAGCCCCTTTGCCGGGAAATCAACAGACTGGACGGATTGGGGTTTTATGGAGGCCTGAAACTTTTCAGGAATATCCTCTATGCCGATCAGATCATTTTCGCAAAGAATGGTCATGCGTTCGACCAGGTTTTCGAGTTCTCTGACATTGCCGGGCCAGGCATAGGACTCCAGGCATAGTAAAGCCTCTTTCGTGAAACCTTTAACATTCCGGTTTTTGTCCTTGTTGAACCGGTTCAAGAAATGCTGGATGAGAACAGGGATATCCGTAATCCGTTCCCGTAAAGGCGGAAGATGGATGGGAATGACATTCAAGCGGTAGAACAGATCTTCGCGGAACCTCCCATTTTTGATTTCCTTTTCCAGATCTTTGTTCGTAGCCGCTATGATCCGGACATTAACCTGGATGGTCTTGGTCCCTCCCACCCGTTCAAACTGCTGCCCCTGAAGCACACGCAGGATCTTGACCTGAAGCTCAGTGGGCATATCAGCGATCTCATCCAGAAACAGCGTCCCCCCATTTGCCAGTTCGAAGCGTCCGACTCTCGATATGGTTGCCCCGGTGAATGCGCCCTTGACGTGACCGAAAAGCTCGCTCTCCAGAAGGTCCCTGGGGATCGCTGCACAGTTGATGGGGATCATGGGGGCCTCAGCCCTCCGGCTGTTGAAATGAATGGCCCGCGCGACCAGTTCCTTTCCTGTCCCGCTTTCTCCCTGGATCAAGACCGTCGCATCCGTATCCGAAACCTTGTGTATCAGGCTGAAAACCCGTTGTATCTCCTCGCTGTCACCGATGATGTTCCTGAAGCTGGATACCTCACCAACCAACTGCTTCAAATTTTTGTTTTGTGTCTTCAGTGACCCGTATTCCAACGCCCGCTTCACGGTCAATATCAGCTCGTCGATCTTAAATGGCTTGGTAATGTAGTCAAATGCCCCGGCCTTCATGGCCGCCACAGCATTATCGATGGTGCCGCAACCGGTCAGTACAATGGTCATCATACCCGAGTCGACCTGCTGTATTCTCCTGATCAGTTCCAACCCATCGAGTTTCGGCATGTTCAGGTCTGTGAGGACCAGGTCAAAGGATGATTCTTTAAGGATAGAAAGCGCCGCCTCTCCATCCTGCGCGGTAAACACCTCATGGTTCTCCTGCTCGAGTATACCCGCCAGGATCTCCAGGGCGCCTGGTTCATCGTCTACCAGCATGATCCTGCTTCTGCTCATGAATTGCCTCCTGCCGCATCCCTCACCATATCGTCAGATGCCGATGGACGCTCATCTGTTTCTCCATCACCGATGGGCAGGTAAACCCTGAAATCCGTACCTTCACCTTCTGTACTTTTCACCTCGATCCACCCTTTATGTCTCACCACAATCCCCTTGACAATAGGCAATCCGAGGCCGTTCCCCTTCCCTTTCTCCTTGGTTGTAAAGAAAGGTTCGAAGATCCTCTCCAGGCTCTCCTTGGGGATCCCGCTGCCTGTATCCGAGACCGTGATCTCAACGCACCTTATGCCCGGTACAGGCCGGATGGAAACGGCAAGAACCTTGGATACCGCTTCCTGCATAGCCTGTGAGGCATTGAGGATCAGATTTCTGAAGACCTGCTCCAGTTGGGACTGATCCCCGCGTATGAGCGGAAGGTTGTCGTCGAAGTTTCTTCGAACTTCAAGACGCTTGATCTCCCCCACGTCGCTTAGAAAGAGAATGGCGTTTTCCAGGACATCCTTGATCGAGAGCTTGCAGATATTCAGCTCTGTAGGCCTTGCGACATCCATGAGCTGCCTGGTCAGCTGCTCTATACGGCCCACTTCCTGCATCCCCTTTTCCAGACAGGATTTTATTTTTTCCTGATCGTCCGGGACCATCTGGGCGAACTGGAGATTGGCCGATATCACATGCAGGGGATTATTGATTTCATGTGCAATCTTGGGGGCAAGCTGCCCTAAGACGCTCAACTTTTCCGCATAGAGGAGCTGCTGCTCCATTTTCTTTTCTTCCGTGATGTCCCTGGACATTTCAAGAATGGCAATAACTTTCCCGTTTTCGTCAAGAACCCAGGAGGTAACAAGGGACATGGGGAAAATTTCCCCGTTCTTGCGCATTCCCTCGATATCTCCCCTCCACCTTCCTGTACTGAAGGTCATCTCATAAATTTCCTCATTCTTCTTTTCGGCCCACTGCGGACGAAGGATACCGATGTCCTTGCCGAATATCTCATCGCGCGTATACCCGAAAGTCTTCTCAGCCATGGAGTTGAAACTCAATATGCCTTTCTCGATGTCCGTCGAGATCACGCATCCCTGCGAGGCATCGATAAGGTTTTCAAGATAGCGCTTGGTCTTCCTCAGTTCAAAATACGCATCCTCGAGATTCCTCTGTTTCTCCAGAAGTTCCTGGGTACGCTCTTCCACCTTCTTCTCCAGAAGCTCATAAAAATCAAAGGTCCTCTTCTCGAACGCCTGCTTTTCAAGATCATCCCTGAATCGGATGACCTCCCGCTGTTCCAGTTCGCGTGTCCGGTTCTTCATCATGAATCCGCCGGCGAGCCGGTTAATCCAGGGAAGGGACGTATCACCGGATGGGAGAGGCTCATGACGGAGGATCTGATACAGCCTCTGTATATCAATCGGCTTCTCCAGGAATCCGCAAATCTTCAAATCCTTGATCTCATCCCTGGAGCGGTAGGCGCTGATCAGGATGATCGGTATCTCGGGTTTTACTTCCTGTATCCGCTGAACCAGTTCAATACCGTTCATCCCCGGCATATTCACATCGGATATCACCCAGTCGTAAGCCCCTTCACCGATTCTCTGGAGCGCCTCCAGGCCGCTGTCTACGATTTCCACAGAGAACCCGTCGCTTTTAAGAGCAATGGAGAGTGTGACCCTTGCACTCTGATCATCATCTACCAGTAATATTGTTCCCATCCTTACTACCTTTTGTTGTAAATTATGATAACAAAGCTCATTTTCACGAATTCACCTTATACGCCGGAAACGTTACGATAAATTCCGACCCTTCGCCCGGCCGGCTCTGGATCTCAACGCTGCCTTTATGGGTTTCAACGATCCGGTTGACAATGGAAAGGCCCAAACCCGTGCCGGATTCCTTTGTGGTATAGAACGGGTCAAAGATCTTGCTCATGTCTTCTCTCCGGATCCCGGGCCCCTGGTCCCGGACCCGGAGTTCCATCTGATTGGCCAGCCATTTCGTCGATACAGTCAGGGTCCCTCCCGTATTCATGGCCTGGATCCCGTTGATCACGATATTCCAGATCACCTGTTTGATCCTGTCCGCATCAAAACAGGATGCCTGCATGGATGGGTCCAGTTCAACATCAATGCGGACCTTCTCTTTTTCCGCGTCAGGTTGAATAATCCTGATGACTTCTTCCACAACCTGATTGAGATTGTTTTCCATGAGCAGTGGTTGCTGCGGTGAGGCATAGAGCAGAAAATCCGAAATGATCTGATTAAGTCTTCTGGCCTCTACCTTGATGACATCGCTTAAGGTATAAAAATTTTCATCTTCCGTGCCTCCTTTGGAAGAGAGGACCTCTATGGCGGTTAGGATAGACCCAAGGGGATTCCGGATCTCGTGTGCCACGCCTGCTGCAATCTGGCCGATGGAGGCCATCCTCTCGGACTGGCTCAAACGCTCTTTTAGTTTTTTGAGATTGGTCACATCTCTGGTATAGATCACCACGGATGAGATCAGTCCGCTCTTGCTTTGGATAGGATAGGTCCACTGCCGGAAGATCTTTTCGCCGGCCCTCTTTTCCGCATAGGAAGGCTCACCGGTCAGAAGCGTTCGGGTCACGGGACACCCCATACAGGGACCTTGCTTTTTATAGAAGGCCTTGTAACAGACCTTGTTGGTCAGAGCTGCTTTTGAGAATCCGTAATGGATCTTGTAGGCATTGTTGACCTTGCAGAGATGATAAGCGGGGTCGAGAATGGCCACAGAATCCGTGATGGCATCAAAGGTACTCTCCCATTCGTCCTTGCTCCGCTCTACTTCTTCTACGTGCTTGGCATTCTGAATGGACATGGCTGCGAGCGAGGTAAGGGCCATGATCAGTTTCAGGTCCCCTGAATAAAATGCCTCGCCCGAAAGCTTGTCCGCAACATTGATCACCCCCAGGACTTCCTGCCCCTCCAACCGGCCGCTCTTCAGGATGGGGACAGAGATGAAAGACCTGGAACGATAGGTTCCCTTTGAGCGTTTTTTCAGACCTGGATAATGATCGATATTCTGAACGAACAGGGGCTTGGCCTTCTGGACGGCCTCGTTGCACACGCTGTCCTCAAGCTTGAAGAGCGTATTTTCCACGTCTTCCACTGGGAGCCCTTTATGCGCCATCACCTGGAGGTATTTTCGGCTGTCGTCAAGGAGAAGCACCGATGCCTTTGAGATCCCTATGGTCGCAACAATCTGATCCAGGATGATATGACTGACCTTCCGAACATTCAGGATGTTCACCAGTGCGTTGCTGACATTGTAAAAGAGGTTGAGAACCTTGTAGTTGTGCAGCAGTTCTTCAGACATGCTGTCGAGCTTGATTTCACTGAGGACCTGGTCCGTAATATTTTCCACAACCTTATCGAGGATATTCTTGAGCCTGTCCCCGCTGCAGATCTCTGTTTCATATCCCACGAGCGTCCCGAAAAGGTTGCCCCGAACGATAATCGGAGAAAACGCTTTTTGATTCTGCCCGGACTGTGGATGCCGACCATTGCCGAATGCCGTAATCTCATTGCCGTCCGGATCCAATATGGCGAGGGAAATATCAAGCATGGAACCGCTTCTTTGGAGGAGTTGCTGCAGAAGTTTGGGCTTGAGGTAATGAGAAATCTTTGTCTTGTCCAATATAGAACCTTCCTGAAAAACCTTGCCCAAGACCGCTGAAAAGCCCGATCATGAGCCGTCGGCCTGGTTCCTTTTTTACATGGTAAGGATTATATCTAACTTTATCAAAAAACAGAGAAAAGTTCAAGATATTGTTTTAGTTTTATTGACAATTACAGAATAGGAAACCTGCGGAAAAAGGGGGGCTGGTTATGATATGGAACGTTTTACGAAATCCAGAATGATGTTACGGTCTTCTTCGCTGATATCCTTGAATTCTACTCCCACATCATACTGATAATCCGGACGGCCCATGGATTTCTGGTACCAGGCCACCTTGCCCATGGCGTGGACCGGAGGCCGCCCCGGGAACAGATCCATTTCCAGAGCCAGCCAGTTCTGCTGTACGACATTTTCGTTGAAAGAGATATGAAGCCCCTCGGTCACCAACTCCTTGACAGCGAGCAGGACCCCTCCTCCTCCGATATTGGTCATAAGGCCCCGGATCGTCCTGGATACCTTGTCCGGCCGCTCTCCATGGACAATTCTGTACCGCACCAGTTTTTGGACTGTAGCCCTTGCATATCTCCGTTTTTCCTGCCAATCTTCTTTCTTCATCATCAATCCTGTCTATTAAAACCAGATAGGCCATCGATATCTGTCTGCCACAGATGAGAAGGCCACGGCAAGAAGCCCTCCTAATCCGTCAAAAACCATATCCAACACATCAAATTGACGACCGGGGACAAGGTCCTGATGGAATTCATCCGAAATCCCGTAGAGAATAACGATGATCACCGTCAGGAGGTTCGCCGGCCTGTTCCGGTTGGATTTCCGAAAGGCCCTGAGCACCAGATAACCGAACCCTGCATAAAGAACGCAATGGACCCCCTTGTCCAGACCGTGACTGAGGTCCACGGATGGATGGTTTTTTGAAGACAAGAGGAAAATCAGCAGGGCATAAAGCATGGGGGGAAGATACGAGTCCGTCCATTTTACAATATTCATGACCAATTCATTTCCTTCTATTTCTGCAGTTAAGGATAAACTTCCGATTTCATCTTTTATGTTTATCCTGATGATCCACTCTCCCGATCAGACAGTTAGGCAATCCTTGTTCGACCTTGACATGAACAAGTTTTCCGATCATCTCACTTCTGCCCGGGAAATGGACGATTTTATTCGTCCTGGTCCTGCCGGTGAATATTGCAGGGTCTTTCCTGCCCGGCCCTTCCACAAGGACCTCGACCACCCTGCCGGTTATGGCTTCGTTCTTTTTCAGACTGATCTCCCTCTGGAGGTTGAAAACAGCCTCAAGCCTTACCCTGGCCGTTTCCGGATCAACAGGATCAGGGAGCGTCTCTGCAGGGGTCCCGGGCCTGGGCGAGAAACAGAACCCGAAGAGGTGGTCAAAACCAGCCTCGGATATCAGAGAGAGGGTCTCTTCAAAGTCATTGTCGGTTTCTCCCGGAAACCCGACGATGATGTCCGTGGTAATGGCTATATCAGGGATGTTCTCACGAAGAAGTTCCAGTTTTTCAAGGTAGTCTCTGCGCCTGTACCCGCGGTTCATGGCATGAAGTATCCTGTCCGACCCCGATTGAACAGGCAGATGCAGGGCCTCACAAACCTTTGGGAGCCGGGCCATGGTCTCGATGATCTCAAGCGACATATCCCTGGGGTGTGATGTGACAAAACGGATCCTTTCAACCCCGTCTATGTCATGTGTCAAGTGAAGTAAGTCACGGAACATGACGTTTTCTTTGCTGTTTTTACCAAACGAAAGAACGTTTTGCCCTAACAGGGTGATCTCCTTATATCCTTGGCCGGCCAGACCACGGATCTCTTTTAAGATATACTGGACCGGCCGGCTTGTTTCAGGGCCCCTGACAAATGGGACCACACAGTAAGTACAAAAATTCCCGCACCCGTAGATAATCGGCACATAGGCCTGTACAAGACTTGACCGGACGGCATCAGGCCGGACCTCTTCGCTATTGCCGGACATGGCAAGAGAAACCCCTTTCTCTCCTCTTCCGGACTTTTCAATTAGATCCGGAAGTTCATCCAGGCCCATGGTCCCAAGTACAAAGTCCACGGCCGGCTGACGGGAGAGGACCCGTTCCCCCATGGATTGGGCCAGACACCCCGCTACACCGATCTTCACGGACGGATCCTTCATTTTGAATACCTTGAGGCGCCCCAGATCGCTGAAAATCTTTTGTTCGGCCTTGGCCCGGATGGCGCAGGTATTCAGGATGATCAGGGTCGCATCCTCAGGCCGGTCCACAGACCGATAACCGGATTGGCCCAGTATCCCCAAAATCTGCTCCGAGTCCGCCTCATTCATCTGGCAGCCGAAAGTCTTGAGATAAACAGTTCTTTTTTCCATAAGCCATTTTTACCATTTTATCAAAGGAGTTACAACAAGGTTTTTTAAGGAGAATATTTCATAAAACCTGGAATTCTTGCAGCACTTGAAGTATTGTGTTATAGTTTCTCAAAGAGCAGCCGGTCAGTCTTAGGCTTGTCTGCGACTCATAGAGGAGAGGAGATATCATTATGAACGTTACGAAGTCGAAATTAGAAACTCTAATTAAAGAACTTCCAGATAACGTGGACATTGAAGAAGTCATGTATCGTCTCTACCTTCTTCAGAAAATCGAGGCGGGTGAAGCGGCCGTTAAAGAAGGGAAAACCCTTTCGCATGACGAGGCCATGAAAAGGTTGTCTAAAAAATGGCAGGATTGATATGGGGTGAGGGGGCCATTCTGGATTTGGAGGGTATATATGATTATATTGCGCGCGATTCATACCAGTATGCCAAGCACCAGATAAAAAGAATCTATAGGTCCGTTGAACATCTACAGCACTTTCCAGAATCGGGCAGGCATGTTCCGGAATTTCCGCATCTTCCTCACAGAGAAATAATCGTTGATAATTTCCGTGTAATCTACCGCTACGATGCTGAAAGCGATATAGTCTTGATCGTAACCGTTGTCCACGTGCGCCGTCTCTTGAGAAAGGATGTTTTAACTTAATCATTTACCCCCGGCAAAGCAGTAGGCCCATTTCCCTCTACCCTACCCTACGAGTCGTAGACCTCCTCACAAAGGAAGAGAAGATGAAATTCCTCCTTTAAAAAAGGGAGTCTAAAAAAACAAAAGAAAAAAAGCGTAAGAGTTCACGCCGCCTTCTCTCCGGTCCTCATGACCTCGACCGTGAGAGGATTATCTTCAGTGAATTCATCCGAGAGATATGGATGTGGATATCCGCTTCAGCGGCGGCTTTTGGAGGTGGTTAGGCGGGACGTTTTGTGTTAGCGGGTCCTCTTGGGGTCGGATCTTTATTATTGGGGTCCTCTTGGGGTCGGATCTTTATTGGGGTCCTCTTGGGGTCGGATCTTT
>CAKKPE010000104.1 GCA_919901565.1 bacterium | reverse complement strand
ACCGGACATTTCTATTTTGGTAAGAATAGGACATTTCTATTTTGGCTTTACACAGGAGGAATAAGCCCCTTGAAAAGGGGATCGTCCCATTATATAATATTAACAAACGTATGCTTAGAACCATGACGGTAAAGTCCCATGCAGATCTATTTTGAACAGGAAGGCCGGCTTGAAAATACCTCTCTGGCCGGAATACTGAAATCCCTCTGCGACCGTTCGGAAAGCGGGATGCTGACCATTGAGCAGGACGGGATTAAAAAGTCGATCTACCTCAATAACGGAAACATCGTCTTTGCCACCTCGAACTGGGAGAATGACCGGATGGGGATCTTCCTGTTCCAGCACGGGAAACTCTCGTTCGAGGATTTCGAACGCTCATCTGAACTCATGACCCCGAACCGGCGGCACGGAGGAATCCTGGTGGAACTGGGGGTCATCACACAGCAGAACCTGAACTGGGCGGTCAAAGAGCAGGTCAAAGAGATCATCATGAGCCTCTTCCACTGGGACCGGGGGGGGTTCACCTTCATTTCCATGGACCCCCTCAAAAGCGAGCCCATCACACTCAAGGCCAAGACCCTGGATCTGATTCTGGAGGGAACCAGACGCATCACCAACTGGAATATCATCCAGGCCGAGGTCGGCTCCCTAAATGCATGTTTTGAGCTCAGTGAAGAAAACGGGGCCATCCTCAACAGGATCTATATAAAACCCAAGGAAAAGAAGGTCATCGAGGCGTTTCATAAGGCCCGTTCGGTCCGTGAGATCTGCAATGAACTTGAAATCAGCGATTTTGAGATTTGCCGCATCCTGATGGGACTTCAAGCCGTTGGAATCATAGGATTTGAAAAAAGAGAGGAACATGGCACTTCTTGAGTTCCAGGTCGATGAAATCTTTACCATTGAAGAAGGTCTCAGGTCCTTACGGGAAGAGATCGGGCAGAACCACAGTATTGAGTTGATCAATATCCCTATAGACCTGATCCGGAAATGGCGGCCGCTGTTCACAGGGAAAAAGGTGACCATCTACAATAACCTCGTGGATGGCCTCCCCCCTGATATCCAGGATCTGGGCAAGGAAGTCTTCTCCTCCGTGAAGATGAAAGGGACACTTTACGGACGGATTGTGAATAAGGGTGAAATCTTTCTTAAGAATAAGATCTACAA
>CAKKPE010000103.1 GCA_919901565.1 bacterium | reverse complement strand
AGGGTCTGGGGGGCAAAAAGGGTCTGGGGGTCACAAAAAGGGTCTGGGCAAAAAGGGTCTGGGGGTCAAATCTTTCATCTTGACAACTCCTTCTCCAAACGGCCAATCAACGCCTTCGTCTTAGGGTCCCTCTGAATCCTTTCCATCAACCGTTTTCTCCCTTGACTCACTGTACTGTAATCAACCCCCAGGAGTCTGCCGATTTCCACACCCTTAAGGCCGCCGATCCTATATAAGAGATCCATGGCGATCTGCCGGACCAGACCCCTCTCAGATTTGATCTGCTCAATCTCTTTACCGGTCGCCTTTTCAATAGCACCGAGGATCACATCCTCTGTGCAATACCGATTCAATGCCTGCAACGAGGGACGCTCCCGATCCTTCTTGCCGCTCAAAACCTGGTCCTTCAGCCAGGAAACAAAACGCTCTCCGCCCAATACACTCTGTCCGATGATCTCGTCCCGGATACCAATCCCTTCAACCAGATCTTCCAAAATCCTATCCTTGTATGACCGCCTCCCCCGGAGGTTGTCTCCTCCATGCTCTGCAAGGACCAGATCATAATCCACAAGATCCTCTGCCTTCCCCTTATCTATAAAACCCGGAAGGCTGCTCCATTTATACCCCAGCAGGGCCTTAACCTTCTCTTTATCCGGCTTCCCTTTGAAAGCCCGTATCCTGACCGGATTCAGGTGGATATATCTGGACAAAACCGACACATACTCATCCTTGTCTGCCAAAAGGCTCTTGTATCTCCCCTGGTACAGATGTCCGACTCGGCCGTGCCTTCGATTATAATAGCTCGTATAGGTCACGTTCAGCCGTCTCATGAATTCACCGAGGTTCCCAAGGGGTGTCTCGGTCAGTAGGTGAAAATGGTTGCTCATGAGGACGTAACCGTGAATCTTGACGGTATAGATCCCTTTTGTCTGCGCAAGGATTTCAAGAAACTTTATTCTGTCTGTATCATCATGGTATATCTTTCGCCTCTCATTCCCTCTGCAGGTTACATGATATACCGCTCCGGGATACTGTATTCTCAATGGTCGGGTCATCGTGATGAATCTTATAACGCAAACAAGATCTGTTTGTCAAGTATAAAGATTTGACCCCAGATATCCCAGATATCTTTCTTTATCTATAAAACCCGGAAGGCTGCTCCATTTATACCCCAGCAGGGCCTTAACCTTCTCTTTATCCGGCTTCCCTTTGAAAGCCCGTATCCTGACCGGATTCAGGTGGATATATCTGGACAAAACCGACACATACTCATCCTTGTCTGCCAAAAGGCTCTTGTATCTCCCCTGGTACAGATGTCCGACTCGGCCGTGCCTTCGATTATAATAGCTCGTATAGGTCACGTTCAGCCGTCTCATGAATTCACCGAGGTTCCCAAGGGGTGTCTCGGTCAGTAGGTGAAAATGGTTGCTCATGAGGACGTAACCGTGAATCTTGACGGTATAGATCCCTTTTGTCTGCGCAAGGATTTCAAGAAACTTTATTCTGTCTGTATCATCATGGTATATCTTTCGCCTCTCATTCCCTCTGCAGGTTACATGATATACCGCTCCGGGATACTGTATTCTCAATGGTCGGGTCATCGTGATGAATCTTATAACGCAAACAAGATCTGTTTGTCAAGTATAAAGATTTGACCCCAGATATCTTTCCTAACACGCCTTTGAAACAGCGAATGTTGCTGTGGTAATGCCCGTGTGTTCAGCCTCTTGCGTGTCTTGGGATTTGTTATCATGGCGTCTTATACGGATCGGCATAAAATCCTCCCTGCCTGCGACGGTCAGATTAGTCCACAGCATTAAAGCCATGGTCTATTCGGAACAATTTGGGGGGTCCCCTTTCGAAGACCCCCCGATGCCCTGAGCCAACACCCACATCCCCTGATATCAGGTTATGCGCATTTTGAATAGCCGCAGGAGCGGCACTTCACACATCCCTCGGCCCTCTCCAAGGTCCCCGTGGCCCTGCAGTCGGGGCAGGTGTCAGTGGCCATGGAGAGTGGATCAAGCTCGGCCCGGATGCCATGGGTCCCGTTGTTCCCGTTCTTTTTCATATACCGCCGCTCAAGGATCCGGGCGATGGCGTCGGGGATGGAACGGACCAGGCCGTCCTTCTGGAAGATCGGGTAGTCCCCGCCGATTCCCTTGAGCTGCTCCACGATCATTTCCACGGAAACCCCGTGGCGGAGCGAAAGCGAGACCAGCCGGCCGATGGCCTCGGTCTTGGCCATGGTGGACTGTCCTGATTTCCCGATGGTGGCGAAGACCTCGAAGGGTTTCCCGTCGAGTTCGTTGACCGTGATATAGAGTGTGCCGTTCATCAGCTTCATCTTGGCTGTGAATCCTTCCAGGATCTCGGGCCGGGAAAGGAGCCCGTCTGCTCTGGCCTGGGCCTCTTCCCTGGACTGGGCTTCTTTCTTGAGTTTTTCGGGTGCGGGCGTTTCGCTCACTGGTTTGGCCCCGTTGCCGTTCTTTTTCTCCCCCCCCCTTGAGGTTCAGGACCTGCTCGCCCTTGCTCCCGTCGCGGTAGATGGTGACTCCTTTGCAGCCGCTCTCATAGGCCCGGAGATAAACCTCTTCCACATTCTTGACCGTAGCGTGATGGGGGAAGTTCACTGTCTTGCTCACGGCGTTGTCCGTATATTTCTGGAAGGCGGCCTGCATGCGGATGTGCCACTCAGGGTTCACGTCATGCGCTGTTACAAAGGCCTCCCGCACATTCTGCGGGATCTCGGACATTCCCTGGATGGTCCCGGTCCTGGCGATTTTTTCCATGAGTTCATCGGAATAAAAGCCGCATTGCTTCGCCTCCTGCTGAAAGGCGTCGTTGACCTCGATCAGCTTGTCGTTGTCCATGACATTGCGGTAGTAGGAGAGGGCGAAGATCGGCTCGATCCCCGATGACGTGTTGGCGATGATGGAGAGGGTCCCGGTGGGGGCGATGGTCGTGGTAGTGGCATTACGCACCCTCGGCATCTCTTTCCGGTCATAGATGCTCCCCTTGAAGTTGGGGAAGACGCCCCGTTTTTCGGCCAGGTCAGCGGAAGCGGCCCGGGCTTCGGTCTGGATGAAGGACATGACCTCTTCAGCGGTCTTGATGGCCGCCTCGGAATTGTACGGGGTCCGGAGGGCGATCAGCATATCAGCCCATCCCATGACGCCGAGTCCGATCTTGCGGTTTCCCTGCGCCATATCCGTGATCTTCTGCAGAGGGAACCGGGACATATCAATGACATTGTCGAGGAAGTTGACCGAGGTCCAGACCACCCGTTTGAGGCGGTCGTAGTCCACCACGGGCGTCCCGTGATCGATCTTGACCATTCTGGCCAGATTGATGGAGCCGAGGTTGCAGGCCTCGTATGGCAAAAGTGGCTGTTCTCCACAGGGATTGGTGCACTCGATGTCTCCGAGCAGGGGCGTGGGGTTGTCCCGGTTCAGCCGGTCCAGAAAGACGATCCCCGGGTCCCCGCTCTGCCAGGCCAGGTCCACGATCTCGTCAAAGACATCTTTTGCATTCAGGGTCCCGGTGTGCTCGTGCGTGCAGGGGTCGACCAGATCATAGTCGGCCCCGGATTGGACCGCCTTCATGAACTCTTCGGTAATCCCGACCGAGAGGTTGAAATTGTTCAGTGCCCCGTCGTTCTTCTTGACATGGATGAATTCGAGGATGTCCGGATGGTCCACGCGCAGGATTCCCATGTTGGCCCCGCGGCGGGTTCCTCCCTGCTTGACCTGCTCGGTGGCCGTGTTGAATATCCGCATGAACGATATGGGGCCCGAGGCGACCCCTCCGGTGGAGCCGACCGTGGAATTTTTGCGCCGGATTCTGGAGAAAGAGAAACCTGTGCCGCCGCCCGACTTGTGAATCAGGGCCGCATGTTTCAGGGAATCAAAGATCCCTTCCATGGAATCCTCAATCGGGAGCACAAAGCACGCGGAGAGCTGCTGCAGTTCACGGCCTGCATTCATCAGGGTCGGAGAGTTGGGAAGGAACTCCAGCTCGGTCATGAGTCGGTAGAAGAGCCGCGCCTTTTCCGGCACGTTGGCCTTCTTGTCGTAGATTTTCTCGGCCTCCGCTATATTCTTGGAGACGCGGAGGAACATGTCCCGCGGCTCCTCGATGACTTTGCCGGCTTCGTCCTTTTGCAAATACCTCCGCTCAAGGACCTTGATGGCATTGGGATAGAGTTGAAGCTTATCTTCCCTGACTTTGGGCACGGGGAATACCATAGGAGGCATCCGCTTGATGCCGTATTTGAACAGTTTGGCCTCGATGAGTTTCTGCATGACCGCATGAGAAACCGACTGCCCGTTCAGCTGAAGGAATTCCTGTTCGATATCCCGGCTGATGATCGCCGCTATCTCCTCGTTGCCATGGTTTTCCCGGAGAAGGGCCTTCATAAAGTGGTCACGGTCCCAGGATAATATAGGAATCAGATCCATGCCGCCCGGGTCCTGCACCTCTCCGCCCATCTCCATGGTCCTTTTTAATGCCATTATTGCTGCCCCCCTGATTGCTTTTTATTTTTCAAATTGGTGGAACTGAAGGACAGAATGCACCGCATGGGATGTGCATTCCGGTTAGATCTCTTTTTTAAAGGATTTACCTGTATTCTCCTTCAAGATCTACACATTTTTTCCACAGGATAGACTCAAAATGCACACAAGATTTACACAGCTTTTTCACAAAAACCGCATAATGTTGTATATGGCTGACCAATATACTACAATATTTAGTGATGTCAAGAAAAAAGTTGGGAGCGTGTGAAAGAATTCTTTCTCACCCCGTTAGAAGTAATTACGACAAGAAGTTGTTGCCATGGAACGCAACAAACTTCTAACGTCTATTTCCTTGACTGCATAGGATTCCTGACGTATATTTTGCAGGTTAAATCACCACTTACCTGGTCCTGTTGAACGACTGAGCTTGTTATGAATTGGAGAGAGAATGCCTGATAAAATGGACCGATCAGAAATAGAGACAAATACGAAACTGTTAAGGACGAGCAGTGAATCATTCTGGGTACGGATCAGGCACCTGCTTTCGGAAAAGGGAATCAACCCGGAATCGGCTCTCATTGCATTCTCTTATGAGGAAGACTATCAGTTCGACTATGGAATCATCGTCAGTACGGAAAGGGGCGTTTTTCAATACGGTTTTGATTTTCTGCTCAAGGACGTATCCGAGGGTCTCTTTACGGAATGGAATGAACTGACCCGCAACTATCAAAAATCCCCGCATGTTAAAAAGATAGAAATAGCCCTCCATATGGCAGGAGAGAATAAGGGATCTGCCGGGTGACAGGCCGCTCAGGCCGGCATGGCACTTGCTTGTATGGCTCCCCCACTTCATCATTCTCGGGCTCATCTTATGGTACGATAAACCGGATTGGCGGCATGCCGGCATGGTTGAATTTTAAAATTCATTGTTTCTGCAGGGGGCCTTCAGAGAAAGGATTATTGTCCAATGGGAATCACCGAGATACTGATACACAAGATCACCTATTTTATCGATGTGGCAGGATATCCAAGTGTTGCAATACTCATGATGCTTGAGAGCATGATCGCCCCTATCCCCAGCGAGGCGGTCATGCCTTTTGCCGGCTGCCTGATTACAACGGGCCGCTTCAGCTTTACGGGCGTTGCCATAGCCAGCACGCTGGGGAGCATCGTGGGTTCGCTGATCTCGTACGTCATGGGGTATTACGGCGGAAGGCCTCTGGTCAACAAATTCGGAAAGTACTTCCTTCTGAATCAGCATGATCTTGAAGTCACGGAACGCTTCTTCGGGAAATACGGATCTCCGGCCATCTTTGTCGGCCGGTTTATCCCTGTGATCCGTCACCTGATTTCCATCCCGGCCGGGGTAGGGAAGATGAACCTGATTCATTTCACAGGGTATACGCTCCTGGGCGCCTTTATGTGGAACATGTTCCTTGCATGGCTCGGCTATCATCTCGGCAATCACTGGGATCTGATTCACAAATACAGCAAACCCATCGACGTGGTCATGGTTATCCTGCTTGCAGCGGCGCTGGTCTATTTTATCAAGTCGCATCTGAAGCAGGCTTCTCAACGCAAGGGCCGATCAACAGGCAAGGATTCATGATCTTTTGGACGCGAGAAATGTGGTGTGTCCCGATTTGATTCTATAACCGTATTGTTGGGCCGTAAAAACATTATGACAAAAATATTCATACCTTTCGATCGCATGCTATCTGAATGGCAAAAGGATGCATTTTTTCCTCGGTGAGCAAGGGCAATGACGCAGAATGTGGAGGGACCCCGTGTCTGACATGACGCCGCTGATGCGGCAATACACACAGATCAAATCCCAGTATAAGGATGCGATCCTCTTCTTCCGCATGGGCGACTTCTATGAGATGTTCAACGAGGACGCCAAAGTAGCCTCCCGCGCACTGCAGATCGCCCTGACCAAGCGGGGGAAATCCGAGGGTATGGACATCCCCCTCTGCGGTATTCCCTACCATGCGGCCGAGTCGTACATAGCGAAGCTGATCCGCCAGGGATTCAAGGTGGCCGTATGCGAGCAGGTCGAAGACCCGAGGAAGGCCAAGGGGATCGTAAAAAGGGAGGTGATCCGGGTGGTGACCCCGGGCACGGTCCTGGAACAGGGGATGCTGGAGGAACGGGAAAATCATTTCCTCGCGTCGTGGATGGCGGTGAACGGCGGGGTCGGGCTCTCGTTTCTGGACCTGACGACCGGGGCGTTCCTGCTGACCGAGAGGCGTGGGGAGCACCTTGCGGATTTCCTCCTGGACCGCTTCGGGACCTATGAGCCCAGGGAGATGGTCGTTCCCGAGGAGATCAAGGGTTCCCCCCTGCTTCAGCAGATCCTTCGTGAATACCCCCGGCTTCCAGTGCAGTATATGGAAGGGTGGGCCTTTGAGGGATCCGAGGCCTACCGTAAACTGACCCAGCATTTCAAGACCACCACACTTCAGGGATTCGGATGCGAAGAGTTCGTCCTCGGCATTGCGGCCGCCGGTGCGCTTCTCCGCTATGTGGAAGAGACCCAGAAAGGCTCGGTGCCGCATATCCTTGGGCTCCGGGCGCTCAGGGACGGCGACCGGATGTTCCTGGATGTCTCCACCATTAAAAATCTTGAACTGGTCCGGAGTAACCTGGACGGGGGAAAACGGGGCACTCTCCTCGGGGTTCTGGACCGGACCCGGACGGCCATGGGCGGCCGGACACTCAGGAACTTTCTGCTCAACCCCCTGCTCGATCCGGAAGAGATCCGGAAACGCCAGGATGCCGTTGCCGAGCTCTTTGAGAACCCACAGGTACTGGACGACCTGAGGGACCAGATGAAAGAGGTCCATGATATGGAACGCCTGATCGGGCGGGCCACCTTGGGTGTGGCCAATGCCAGGGACCTTCTCGCCCTCGCGTCTTCGTTAAGTCCCATTCCTGAAATCAGGGCGCTGATGAGCCGCCTGACCAGCCCGCTTCTCGCTGAACTTTGTGAGCAGATCGATGACCTGCAGGACCTCTTCCGCCTGATTCAGGAGGCCATCCACGAAGACCCGCCTTACACGATACGGGAGGGGAGGGTGATCCGGGACGGTTACTCCAAGGAGCTGGACGAACTCCGGAACATCAGGAGGGAGGGGAAAAACTGGATCGCCCGTCTGGAGAACCAGGAGCGGGCACGGAGCGGAATCAACAATCTCAAGATCCGGTACAACAAGGTCTTCGGCTATTACATTGAAATAACCAGGTCCAATCTGGGCGAGGTACCCGAAGATTATATCCGCAAACAGACGCTGGTCAATGCCGAACGCTTCATCACTCCCGAACTCAAGGAGTATGAGGCCAAGGTCCTCGGGGCCGAGGAGAGGATCATCGAACTGGAGATGGAGCTTTTTGCCCAGGTGAGGGAGAGCGTGTCAAAGGAGGCCCCGCGCGTGCAGAAGACGGCCGGCGCCCTCGCCACTCTGGATGCCATCGGTTCCCTGGCCGAGGCCGCACGCGAAAATCGCTATGTCCGCCCTGAAATAAACGGGGAGGCAGGGATCGTGATCCGGGAAGGGAGGCATCCGGTGATCGAGGCCATGGAAGGCGCGGACCCCTTTGTCCCCAACGATACGGTCATGGATACGGAGAGCGAGAGGCTTCTGATCATCACCGGCCCCAACATGGCGGGCAAATCCACCTACATGCGGCAGGTGGCATTGATTGTGCTCATGGCCCAGATGGGAGGATTCGTCCCGGCGGGCGAGGCCAGGATCGGGATCGTGGACCGGATCTTCACGAGGGTCGGGGCCTCGGATGCCCTGGTGCGGGGGCAGAGCACCTTCATGGTGGAGATGAACGAGACCGCCAACATTCTTCACAACGCGACCGACCGGAGCCTGATCATCCTCGATGAGATCGGCCGGGGGACCAGCACCTTCGACGGGATTAGCATTGCCTGGGCCGTGGGCGAGTTTATTCATGACCGGATCCGGGCGAGGACGCTCTTTGCGACGCACTACCACGAGCTAACCGAACTGGCCATGACCCTCAATGGGGTCAAGAACTATAACATTGCAGTCAAGGAGTGGAACGATCAGGTCATCTTTCTTCGCAAGATTGTGGAAGGGGGAGCGGACAAGAGCTACGGGATCCAGGTGGCCAGGCTTGCCGGCCTTCCGGGGGGCGTGATCGAACGGGCGCGTGAGGTACTCGCCAATCTGGAGAAGAGCGAACTCGACGAGACCGGAGAACCCGTGATCGCCCATTCCGAAAACAAGGAAAGGCCGCTTGCTCAACCCGACCTGTTTACGGCCCGCCCTCACCCGGTCATGCAGGAGATCAGGGAACTGGATTTACAGACCATGACGCCGCTTGAGGCCCTGAATCTCCTGGCGGAACTCAAGAAAAAGCTGGAAGAGTGACGCGGAAAAGTGGTATAAATTGGAGGGGATTGCAGGGAAATTCGCTGTTAGCTGATGATAAGGAGCAGAAAAAATGGAAGACATATCAAAACTCGCTCATCTCCTTTTGCACTGGATTGAACACAACCGGTCGCATGAATCAACGTATCTGGACTGGATCCAGAGGGCCGGGGAGGCAGGACGGCAGGATGTGGCCGGGGAGATACGGAAGTCCCTGGAATTGTCCCAGGGGATGAGCCGCCATTTCGAGAAGGCCGTCGAGCTTCTGAAAGGAGGCCGGGATGTGTGACACCAATTTATATCTGGTCCGCGAGGGTCAGGAAAAACTCTTCATGGAAAATATCGACACCATCCGTCAGCGGGGAGACAATCTGGTTCTGCGGGATATTTTTGGGGAAGAGAAGTCAGTGAAGGCAAGGTTTTATGAAGCGGATATGCTGCATCACCGGATTGTCCTGGAAGAGATTGGTAAATTGGGGTCAGACACTATTTGAATAGGTGTCTGGCCCCAATTTACCTTGGTATAAAAAAGGGCCTTTCACCCAGAGGAGGGGGGAGCGAAAGGCCCATTCGGCTTTCACCGGAGATTTGGGTCAGAGGAGAAACCATTTCCCAGTGTAAGCCATTTCGTCATTGAAGCTTCATGCAGTAACCTGCAAGGAATTTTCAAATCAGATGTCCGCTGATCCGTTCTCCATCATCGAATGGTACGGCAATTTTAACCATCACTTGCTCCCTCCGCCGCAGCCTGGTTCAGGCTTTTCGGTAAAGACCCAGCCGTCCTGACCGGCCCCACAGCTGCAAGATTCTGGTTGTCCCTGGGTCGCAGGCATTTCAGCCATGCAATCTTCACAGATATAAACTTTGATCATTGTTCTACCCCTCCTCTTAAGCCTCCACCGTCTCACGGGCCTTTCTCCAGCCCTCTTCTTTGAGTTTCCTTGCCCGGTTAATGCTCCATTCCCGGATCATCTGCAGATACTTGGCCTTATCGGTTTTGGCCACCTGAGCCAACGCCGTCTTCTCCTCGTTGGCCTGGTGAAGGTCCGTGGGCGTGAATCCCTGCCATGCGGAATAACCCTCATCGAAGATCAGTTCCGGTGTGACGCCATCCCTGCTCAACCCCATCTTTGCTGCATATAGGGAGACGACCTCCATGTCATACTCGATGATCCAGCCGTTGTCACGGATCATGGTCCCGGCATCAAAGCCACCATCCTTGCTGCAGGAAGGGCAATAGATGGTCTTGACGGTCTCATAAGGAAGGATCGAGTTCAAATGATGAAGCCGGGCCGTTTCTTTTCCGCAAACGCATTCTTTTTCAAGAGCCATGCACATGATGTAATCCTCCTCTTTTAAAATCCTTTTAAATCAATCATTTATCTTTAACTATACTAAGTTCATCCTGTTTATCCTGAATATACACGGTTCCTGATCGTTTGTCAAGGGGGTCTTGAAAAAAAGATTGACTCATATAAACGCCGGTGGTAGGTTGTCTTGAAAATAGAACATTTCAGGTGCCGAAAGGCCTGGAAAGGGAAGAGGGTGAGAATCCCTCACGGACCCGCCGCTGTGATCGGGTTATGTCATCGCAAAAACCACTGTCTGCTTCAGGTAGACGGGAAGGGGCGATGATCTTCCTCCAACCGAATGTTGGAGGTGCCCGTAAGTCAGAAGACCTGCCTGATATGGAAAAATGTTCACCGGACTTCGAGGCTCAAGGGTGGTGAATGCGTGATCGTTCAGACCCCGTTTTCCCTTTGGAAATCCGGGGTTTTTGTTTTTAAATAAGGCCACCAAGGCACCAAGACACGAAGGAATTCTTTGTACGCTTTTACATCTTAAATTTTACATCATTGTGACTTTGTGCCTTCGTGGCAGAAGAGTTTCATCATGGGAAGATTGACTCTGATCATCGGTGGTGCGAGGAGCGGGAAAAGCCAGTTCGCCCTGAAGATAGGGGAGAAACTCGGAAAGGACCGGATCCTTGTGGCCACGGCCCGGGCCACCGATCCCGAGATGGAGGCGCGCATCCTGAAGCACAAACTGGAACGCGGCCCCTTATGGGAGACATTCGAAGAGCCGCTCGATGTCGTCTCCCTGCTCGGTTCCCTGCCGGCGGGCACCCATGTGGTGGTCATCGACTGTATAACCGTGCTTCTTTCAAACCTGATGATTGAAAAGATGTACGAAGATGAGGAACTCCTGCGCGAGATCGAGTCTCTCACCTCAGCCATCCATGAATCCCGCTTTTCGGTGATTGCAGTGGCCAATGAGGTGGGCATGGGCCTGGTTCCCGCTGAGCCCCTGGGGAGACGGTTCAGGGACCTGGCGGGAATGGCCAACCAGCGTCTGGCAGAAGTGGCGGACGAGGTCTTCCTGGTTACGGCGGGAATTCCGCTTTGTCTGAAAAAAGGAGGAGATTCAACATGAGTGAGAATGGGATGCAGAAGATCAACGAGGTGATCCGCAGGATTAGGCCCATGGACCCGGAACTGGACCGACGCGTACAGGCCCGGCTGGATAGCCAGACCCTTCCCCTCGGTTCGCTGGGGAGGATACAGTCCCTGGGGAAGCAGGTGGCCCTGATCCAGGGCAAAGAGCGGCCCGATGTCCGGAACAAGAAGGTTTTTACTTTTGCAGGGGACCATGGGGTGGTGGAGGAAGGGGTCTCGGCCTATCCCAAGGAGGTGACCCTGGAGATGGTGAGAAACTTCGTGCGGGGCGGCGCCGGCATCAATGTGCTGGCCCGGCATGCGGGCGCCGAGGTTGTGGTGGTGGATATGGGGGTGGATGGCGACCTTCTGGAGTTGGCGGGGATTGAACATCAAAAGGTAGCGCGGGGGACCCGAAACTTTACCCGCGGTCCGGCCATGACCAGGGAGCAGGCCGTCTCGGCGATTAACATCGGGATCTCCCTCGCAGAGAAATATGGGGATCAAACAGACCTCATCGGCACCGGAGACATGGGAATCGGGAACACCACCCCCAGCAGCGCGATTGCGGCCGTGTTCACGGACCGGCCTGTGGCCCAGGTCACGGGGAGAGGGACCGGCATCGGAGACGAAGCGTTGCGGCGGAAGATCCGGGTGATCGAAAAGGCCATGGATGTAAACCGGCCGGACCCATCGGACCCTGTGGATGTCCTGCACAAGCTCGGCGGTTTTGAGATCGCCGGGATTACAGGCCTGATCCTCGGTGCGGCGGCCCGCAGGATCCCGGTGGTCATCGACGGGCTGATCTCCACGGCCGGGGCCCTGATCGCCTATACCCTCGCGCCCCAGGTGGCCCCTTATATGATTGCCGCGCACCGTTCCGTGGAGATCGGCCACCAGGTCATGCTCGACAGGATGGGACTTCAGCCTCTCCTCGATCTCAATCTCCGTCTGGGAGAGGGGACCGGCGCCGCCCTCGGTTTCTTAATCGTTGAGGCGGGCGTCAAAGTCTTAAACGAGGTTTCCACTTTCTCGGAAGCGGGTGTATCGGAGAAATCATGATGATCGATTATGGTATGATCCGTGAATGGTCCCGGCAGTTTGCCACGGCCTGGCGGTTCCTGACGATCATCCCCCTGGGCCGGGAGGCGGACCTCTCTTCGGAGAGGCTTGGGAAATCCATGGCCATGTTCCCGGCGGTAGGGCTGGTCCTGGGGGCGATCCTGGTCATACTCCATGCCCTTCTTAGTTACGTATTCCCAACGTTGCTTGTGGACCTCTCGGTGATTTCAGCACTGATCCTCATGACCGGAGGTTTGCATCTGGACGGTTTTACGGATTCGATTGACGGACTGGCCGGCGGCAGGAACCGGGAAGAGATTCTCGATATCATGCGGGACAGCCGGGTCGGGGTCATCGGGGTCATTGCACTCATTCTCCTGATCCTCTTCAAGGTAGTCTCTTTGAACCAGTGCCCCGAGAGATGGAAGCCGGGCCTGCTGCTCTGCATGCCCTGCATGGGCCGATGGTCCATGCTTCAGATGTCCGCTTTTTCCAGATATGCGAGAGAGGGAGAGGGGACCGGGAGGGCCTTTGCCGATTTTTCGGGGCGGCCGGAGTATCTCGTGGGGTTTGTCTTTACCTCTGCGGCCGTGTTTCTGGCCCTCGGGATCAAAGGGCTCCTGATCCTTGGCCTGATCGGGCTTACGACCTATCTGACGACCCGGTTCTTTGAAGCAAAACTGGGAGGGGTGACCGGCGACACCCATGGGTTCACAGGGGAACTGAGTGAGGCCCTTTTTCTCTTGCTGGGAGCGGCCGTGTTATGAAACCAATAAGAGCGCATCAGGTTCGGACTAGGGTTTATATCGCCAGGCACGGACAGGTGGAAAACTTCGTATCCGGGGTCTACAACGGGCAGACCGATGTGCCGATTACACAGGTGGGGCGGGAGCAGATGCTCTCCCTGCTGGACAGGGTACGGGACTGCGGCATCTCAGCGGTCTATTGCAGTGACCTTTGCCGTACGGTGGAGGGAGCGGAGATCATCGCCGGAAGCCTGAACCTCCCCTACGAGAAGCTCCCGGGGCTCCGCGAGCGGAACTTCGGGGACTGGGAAGGTCTGACCTACGAGGAGATCGGAAGGGACTATCCGGATCTTTTTGGCTATTGGCAGAAAGACGTGACCGCGGTTCGGCCTCCCGGAGGCGGAGAGAGTTCCTATGACCTTTCCGAACGGGTTCTGAAGACCTACCTCCCTCTGCTGGAGAAACACTGTGGAGAAAGCTTTTTCATCGTTGCGCATGGCGGCGTGAACCGTCTGATCCTCGCCCATGCCATGAAGCTTGAGATCCGGTATATCTTCAGGATGGACCAGGCCTTCGGGTGCCTGAACATGATCGATTATTATGACGACGGGTTTGCATACGTGAAACTGATAAACGGAGTATAGGAGTTGACATTGAAACGTTTCGTCATTGCCGGTGTCTCGAGCGGTGCAGGAAAGACCATGGTCTCTCTGGGGCTGATGGCTGCGTTCAGGGAGGATGGGCTTTCGGTCCAGCCGTTCAAGACCGGTCCGGATTTCATTGATCCGCTCTTTCACACAAAGATTTGCGGCCGCTCCTCACGCAACCTGGATGGATGGCTCATGGGAAGAGAGGCTGTCCTCTCCTCGTTTCAGAGGGCTTCCGGGGGTGCGGATATCTGCGTGGTTGAAGGGGTCATGGGACTCTTCGACGGGTATGACTCCAGGTCCGAGGCCGGCTCCACGGCCGAGATCGCCAAGTGGCTGCATGCGCCCGTGATCCTGGTGGTGGACGCCCGCTCCATGGCCCGAAGCGCGGGCGCCCTGGTCCGGGGGTTCGAGACGTTCGACCCGGCACTCAATGTCGCCGGGGTAATCTTCAACCGGGTGGGAAGTGAGAGGCACCTGAAGTGGCTGACCCAGGCCGTGGAGGATCACTGCGGGGCGAGGTGCCTGGGCGGACTCTTTCTGGATGCAGATCTGACCCTCCCCGAGCGTCATCTGGGGCTTTCCACGGATCAGGTGGGCCGGATCGACGAGGCCTGGATCCAGAGACTGGCCCGCTGCGTCCGGCAGGGGATCGACCTTTCAGGACTCCTTGACCTTGCCGAAGCAGGACCGCTTCAGCCTTATAGTGATCCGCCCGGCACACCCCATGTGGGTAAGGGGGTCCGGATCGGCGTGGCCATGGATGAGGCCTTCTGTTTCTACTATGAAGACAACCTCGACCTTCTCCGGGACATGGGGGCTGAACTCATCTTTTTCAGTCCGCTTCATGACCTGCACCTTCCCGGGAATGTGGACGGGCTTTATCTGGGCGGAGGGTATCCTGAGGTCTATGCGGAACACCTGAGTCAGAACCAATCCCTGCTTATGGAGGTCAGGGAGGCGGCGGAGTCCGGACTCCCCATCTATGCGGAGTGCGGCGGCATGATTTTCCTTTCACGGGGGATCTATGACACGGGGGGGGACCTCTATCCCATGGCCGGGGTTTTCCCCTTTGAAACCGAGATGCTCACCCGTCGGCAGGCCCTGGGATATGTCACGGTCACCGTGGAGGAGGAGAACCTGCTGGGTGTTCCCGGGGATGTGATCCGGGGGCACGAGTTTCATTACTCCCGGATCAGAGAGATGGGCGGCGCTGTGCGGTGCACCACATCCGTACAAAAACGGGCCGGAGAGGAAAAACAGCCGGAAGGGTTCATGGTAAAAAACACCTTCGGGAGTTATGTCCACATCCATTTCGGAACCCAGAAGAACCTTGCCGGCAGTTTGGTACTGAGGATGAAACAGGCCCGGGCCAAGACCTGGTAAAGAAAAGAAGATGAGTGAAGTGATGGAAGCTTTATTATTAATCGGTCATGGAAGCCGGGCCGAGCAGGCCAATGAGGGGATGTTCCGGATCGCGGGGATGATCCGGAAGGCGGGAGGTTTTACTATTGTGGAGTGCGGCTTTCTTCAGCTCTGTCCTCCGACCATTGAGGAAGCGCTGGGGCGCTGTATTGCCCAGGGTGCGGAAAGGGTTTTGATGGTCCCCTATTTTCTGCATACCGGAATTCACATCCGGGAGGATCTCCCGAGTGTGTTCGTGGAGTTGAAAAAACGGTTTCCGCATGTGAAGATGGCCATGGGCACGGAACTGGGGGACGACCCCCTGCTCACCCAAGTGGTCATGAACCGGGTGGAAGAGATGCGAAACAGTCCATCCAAGGAGCAGTGAATGCAGATCAGGAGAGAAGGGCCTGCCATAGAAGCGGAGAGCTTCCGGATTATTGAACAGGAAATGGGTGAACATGGGTTCAACCCCCTCGAGTTCCCACTGGTCCGCCGGGTGGTCCATGCCACAGCGGATTTCGAGATCGGGTGTTCTTTGGTCTTTTCCGCAGGAGCGGTGCAGGCAGGGATACAGTTGATCCGACGCGGGTGTCCGATCCTAACCGATATCCGCATGGTGGCCTCGGGAATCTCCAGGGCGGCCTTGAAACAGGCCGGCGGCGGGGAGGTCCTTTGCAGAATCGACGACCCGGACGTTAGTGCCCAGTCCCAGGCCTCCGGCATCACCCGGTCTGCGGCCGCGGTCCGCTCCTTCGGTCCGCTTCTTCCTGAATCGATCCTGGTCATCGGGAATGCGCCCACAGCGCTCCGGGAGGTCCTCCGCCTCAATCAGGAGGAGGGGATTGCTCCCGGGTTTCTGATCGCCGTTCCGGTCGGGTTTGTGGACGCGGCCGAATCCAAGGAGGCGCTGATGAAAACAGATCTGACCTTTATCACCAACCGGGGACGAAAGGGGGGGACGCCTGTGGCCGTGGCCCTTGTGAACGCCTTGATCCATCTTATTCTTCAGGAACAGGAGGCGGGATGAAAGAGAGTAAATCCGGTATAATCTTGTTGTGGATGCTGTTCGTTCCGACGACTCCTGCCTATGCTATGCATATTTCAGAGGGGATACTGCCGTTTAAGTGGGCAGCACTGTGGTTTGTCGTTGCAGCGCCTTTTGTGGCCTATGGATTATACAGGTTAAAGAAACTATCAACTGTTGACCTGTCGTTCAAGCCCCTCGTCGGTCTCATGGCGGCGGTGGTCTTTATCATCTCCTGCATGCCGATACCGGTGCCTACTGCAGGCACATGCTCTCATCCTTGCGGCACAGGGATATCAGGCATACTCCTCGGCCCTGGAATCAGCATTCTTATTACCGCAGCGGCGCTCCTCATTCAGGCGCTTTTCCTTGCCCACGGCGGATTGAGTACTTGGGGAGCGGACATCGTATCCATGGGCGTGGTTGGATCTTTTGCCGGCTATCTCACATTCAGAGCGCTGCGCTCGATGAAAATCAATATGGCAATCGCTGGTTTCATGGCGGGGTTGCTCGCGGACTGGGCGACGTATTTCGCCACCTCAGTCGAGCTTGCCTCGGGCATACGAGGGGACTCGCCTTTTATGCCGCTTTTCTGGAAGCTCCTCATTGCCTTCATCCCCACGCAGCTTCCCCTGGGGATACTGGAAGGGGCGATGACGGCAGGTATGGTCGTTCTGCTGTATAAGAAACGGCCTGATCTTCTGGTGAAGATGCGGGTATTAAAACCAGAGGAGGCATTATGAAATTACAAATTTTAAATTTTAAATTTAAAATTTTCTCCATTATTTTTTTACTGTTCACTATACACTGTTCACTATACACTGCTGTTTTTGCCGAAGAGAAATGGCCCGGTGTCGACGAATCGGTCGTCGAAAAATATGCAAAAGAGCACGGCAGGGAAGCAAGGGAACCGCTGATCAACACAGACCAGGGAGACCTCCTGCTTTTCGTATTTCTTCTTGCAGGAACGGTTGGGGGATTCGCCGCAGGATATTACTGGAGGGTGCTGACAGAACGCAGAGACCGGAACACAGAAATCGGCGGGTCTCTTTCCCAGGGAAAGTAGGAAGCTGATATATGGAATTATTCTCCGATCATTTCAAAAAAAACCATGTCCTTTCACGGATCGACGCGCGGGTTAAACTCCTCGTTGCCCTAGTCCTTCTGGCCATGGTTCTGAGCTATAGGGGGTTCGCCTTCCCCTCGCTCGTAACTCTGTTCTGCCTCTTTCTCTGCATCATGATGCGGATACCGTTGCGGGCCCTTGTCCTGAGGTTTTCCGAGCCTCTGTTCATCGCCGCTGTCGTGCTCTTTTTGAAATGTTTTTACTCCGGAGAAGATGCGCTCTTTTCTGTGGATATCATGAGTCTCAGGGTCGTCGGTCATGCGGATGGACTTATAGAAGGACTCCTGATAGTCAGCAGGATCATCGGCGCGGTATCCGTGGTCGCTGTGCTGGGATTTGCCACGCCGTTCACCGAGTTCATGGCGGGTCTTTCATGGTTCAGGGTGCCGAAAGGATTTATCGAGATTTTGATGTTTGCCTACCGATATATTTTTGTGTTTTTTGAGGACGCACAGGTCATCTACCAGGCACAGAAAAACCGTCTCGGCTATTCAACGGTGAGGCGCGGGTTGAACTCATTCGGGACGCTAGCCGGGGCACTGACGATCAAGGCCTTTGATCACAGCCAGAGCACGACCGTGGCCATGGTACAGCGGGGGTATGATGGCGCCATGCCGATGCTCAGACACAAGCCCTTCAAGTCATCCGAGGTTGTTGCGTCCGCGCTCTTTCTTGTGGTCATGGGAGTGGTATGGAAGATGTAGGCAGAAAACAGAGAATAGATGACAGAGTACAGACTGCTGACATCCGCTTGTCGGTCAAGATAGACTCTTTTCGATATCCTGACGGCTCAGAGGCACTGTCCGATATTTGCCTTGAGGTCAAACGAGGCGAGTTTATCGGCATCCTGGGATCGAACGGATCCGGCAAGACGACGCTTCTCAAGGTCATGGATGGGCTGATCAAGGATTACCAAGGCATGGTTTTTTTCGATGGAGCGGACGTCAGGAAACTCTCTCCGAAGCAGATCTACCAAAAGATCGGCCTCGTGTTCCAGAACCCCGATGACCAGCTCTTCGCGCCAACGGTATTTGAAGACGTGGCTTTCGGCCCCCTGAACATGGGATTCGGCGAGGACGAGGTCGCCCGACGCGTAAACAGCGCCCTGAAGGCCGTGGATATGGAGGAACTTGCAAAGAAGTCGATCCACAATCTGAGCTTCGGGCAGAAGAAGCGGATCTGCATCGCCGGGCTCCTGGCCATGGGGCATGAGGTCCTGCTGCTCGATGAGCCGACTGCAGGCCTGGACCCCATGGGCGAATACAAGATGATGATCCTCTTGACGAGGCTCAACAGGGAGCAGGGGGTGACCGTGGTCATGGCCACCCACAGCGTCGACCTCGTTCCATTATTTCTTGACAGGCTGTATATTTTAAGCAAAGGTTATCTGGTAAGGGGCGGCATTCCTGAAGACGTATTTACAGCGCCTGAGGAGATGTCAAATGTCAAGCTCAGGCTTCCTCAAATCGCCGAGCTGATTTACCGTCTCAAACATGAGGACACTTTACCGTTTGAGAAAATCCCGCTCACCATCGGCGAGGCGCGAAGGGAGATCATAAAGGTCATGCAAAATCCAAAATTAATAGTTTAAATATTTTATAAGAAAGGAGGTGAAAAGATATGACTAAAAAGATCAAATCCGAGAATAAAAAAACCCGGCACAGCAAAAAGCCAAGCGCTGTCTCTTATCACCTGAAGTGCGCCAAGACAGCCAATGGATTAACTCATTTTGTTATGTACGGCGATGTGCCGAAAAAGAAGATGCCTCTGTAGAAAAAGTTTAAGCGGTTCAAGCGGGTTAAACCGCTTGAACCGCCAAAGTTGATATTAAGGTTCTCGTAATAGAAACGACATCATATCGAAAATCCCTCCCCCGATAAACCCATTCGAGGGCAGGCTCTAACCTCCCTTTTTCAAAGGGAGGAATTCCCCCTCTTTGGAAAAGAGGGGCAAGGGGAGATTTTATGAACCATGTTCATTCTATTTCGAGACTATTAATAAGCTGCCTGAACTATTTATTATAGGAAAGGAATTCAAACGCATGAACAACAACCGCGTCATCTCTTTTTCCGACATTGATGCTGACTGGAAGCTGGCCCTTGATGCCGACAATGTCTTCTGGGGGGTTGTTCCGAAAAAGGTTGATGGTGCTTTCATGATGCCTGATGACCTGATAACTCTGTATCAGAAGGAGAGAGAGCATCTTGACAAGGAGCTTCATGATTTCAGATTCAATGCGGAATTAAATTGCATATACATTGACCCTACCGACAAATGCAATGCCAACTGCCCTTACTGTTACATCCCGTCAAGGATAAGAAAAAAAGGCACACAGATGACCGGACAAGAGCTTGATGCCGTGTTGACAAAGATTGCCGCGCATTTCAAGACATCATCCAAAAAACCGGTCATTGTCTTCCATGCTGCAGAACCGCTTCTGGTAAAGGGAATCCTGTTTAATGCAATAGACAGGTTCCACAAAGAACTTCTTTTCGGCATTCAGACCAATGCTCTCCTTCTTGAAAAAGAGGATGTTGAGTTTATGAAAAAACGCAGAATGGGCGTCGGCATATCCCTTGACGCCCCTGAAGCGGATATCAATAACATTTCACGGGCAACGACAAGAGGAAACGGCAACTTTGAGAAAGCGGTGCAGGCCATAGACTGGTTTGACGGTTATGAGGGATTGAATGTCATTTCAACCGTCACTAAATTCAATGTTCATAGACTTTCCGACCACGTGAGGTTTCTTCACAAGAAAAAGGTCCCCTGTGTGCTTCTCAATCCGGTAAGAGTGACGAGGATCCCCGCATTGAAACTGAAACCTGATCAAAAGGTATTTGCGGAAAATCTGATGGATGCTGTTGATACGGCAATGGATTTATCAATAAAATCCGGACGGCAGATTGTTGTGGGGAACTTTTCCAACGTTATTCTCGCCATCATATCGCCGTCTGCCAGACGGATGATGTGTGATATTTCTCCATGCGGAGGCGGCCGTACCTTTCTCACGATCACTGCCGGCGGCGAAATGGTTCCCTGCGGAGAATTTATCGGTTCCAAGGAATTTTCAGGCGGGAATATCTTTGATACGACGATTTCAAAGGCCATGAACTCAAAACCTTTTAAGGAAATACGTTCAAGGACCGTGGAAAAGATTGAAGAATGTAATACCTGCGACTTCAGACATATATGCGGCTCGCCCTGCCCGGCTGAAATGTACGCCCGCGGCAATATGTACAAAAAGGCGGAGTTTTGTGATTTTTATAAAGAGATCATAAGGCATGCCTTTAAATTGATTGCTGAAGACAAAGTTAAATATCTCTTGCGTAAAGATTCATTGGCATATATGCAATATGAGTATCAGTATAAATGAAAAATGATGAAGTCTCGGACAGGCCGCTCCGCAAAGGATACACCACAGGCGCCTGTGCCGCGGCCGCGGCCAAGAGCGCGGCACTGGTCTTGGTGACCGGGGTACCGGTCTACCGGATAGAGATTGATCTCCCCGCGGGAGGGTCGGTCGTGTTTCCGGTTAAGACCCTAAAGTATGATGACCTGACGGCCTCCTGTTCCGTGGTCAAGGACGCGGGGGACGATCCGGACGTGACCCACGGTGCGGAGATCATGGCCCGGGTCCGCAAAGCACCGGGCGAAGCGGATCAGAAAGGACATGAACTCACGATAGCGGGCGGTGAAGGGGTCGGCCGGGTGACCAAGCCGGGTCTCCCCGTTGCGGTCGGGGAATGGGCCATCAATCCGGTGCCCAGGTCCATGATCGCAAATGAAGTGACCCAGGTCTTGAGGCACTTCTCAAAGAAGATCCAGGGCGTCCGGTTTGAAGTGACCATTGAGGTGCCGGAAGGCAAAAACCTTGCTGAAAAGACCCTGAACCCCCGGCTGGGGATTCTGGGCGGGATCTCGATTCTGGGGACCACGGGGATCGTGGAGCCCCTCTCCCACAAGGCATGGGAAGAGACCATTGCCGCGCAGATCCAAGTGGCCGCGGCCTGCGGGAATCAAGCGGTGGTCCTGACTCCGGGCCGGTCCAGCGAGAAGGCGGCCGAGGCGCTCCTGCCGAGCCTTCCCTCGGAGGCCTTTGTACAGATGGGGGATTTTGTGGGCGCCTCTCTTCGGCTGTGTTCAGACCAGGGGGTTTCCGAGGCGACGGTGGTGGCCATGCCCGGCAAGATGTCCAAGATCGCTATAGGGTATGAGGACACGCACTACAAGGCCTCGGAATTGAGATTTGACGTTCTGGGTTCCTGGGCCGTGGGCCTCGGGATGGACGAAGGTTCTGTACAGAGGGTCATTCATGCCAACACCAGCCGGGAGATATGGGAAATCCTGCCCGAAGATACGCCTCTGTATAATGAGATCTGCCGTCGGGCCAGGGAGAGCTGTGAATCCCTCTCGAGCGGCAAGGTTAGGGTAAGGACCGTGCTGATCGGATACGACGGGAAGGTGCTGGCGCAAAATCCCCCTCTGATGGGAGGGGAAAAGGGGAGCGGGAGGTGAAGGGTTCTGATCTAAAACCATGCCCAAGCAAGCTTAAAGCAGGGGATGGCCCTTGTCCCATCCAATTAATGGGTGTAGGACTCAAAGGACCGGAGGGCCTGTGTCCCGAGGTGCTGGATCAAATCCAACAGGCGGACCTGCTGGTCGGTGGGACAAAGATCCTGCAGGGTTTCAGGGGATTCACCGGCCAGAGGTTTTCGCTGGATGGGCATCTCAAGGGGCTTGACAGCAAGATCCGTCATGCCGTCAAACTCGGGAAGAGGGTGGTGGTGCTGACTTCGGGCGATCCCAATTTCTTCGGGATTGCGAGGTTCCTTTTCAAGTCTTTCCGGCCTGAAGAGATGGAGATCCATCCCCATGTGAGCTCCATGCAGCTCGCCTTTGCACGGGTCCGGATCCCCTGGGACGATGCGGCTTTTGCCTCGGCCCATGGACGGGATCTCCTCTCGGTGATTCATACGGTCAGGAGCCGCGCCAAGGTGGCCGTGCTCACGGACCCGAAGAACCATCCGTCTCGTATTGCGAGAGAGCTGCTGAAAGCCGGTCTTCCGGACACGACGGTCTATGTCTGTAGCCGGTTGGGAGGACCGGATGAGAAGGTCTGGCAGGGGACCCTCTCTTCACTGGCCGGGAAGCGGTTTCCCGATCTGAACGTGATGATCGTTCTGAACGACCGGGCCGGGGAAGAGGGATTCGGGATCCCGGATCATGTATTGGCCCACGATAAGGGGATGATCACCCGGTCCGAGGTCAGGGCCGTGACCCTTGGAAAGCTCAGGATCGGGCCGGGCAACATCTTCTGGGACGTGGGCGCCGGCTCCGGTTCGGTCTCGATAGAGGCCGCGAGACTCGCACGTGGGGTTACGGTCTATGCCGTGGAGAAGTCGGCCAAGCGGATCTCCGGGCTTCAGCGGAATATCCTGCGCTTCGGGTCCGGGAATATCCGAGTCGTCCGGGGTGAGGCCCCTTCCGTGCTCAAGGGGCTTGCCGATCCTGACCGGGTCTTCATCGGCGGAAGCGGCGGGCATCTGGAAGAGATCCTCAGGAACGCGGTCCGGAGGCTTGGTCCAGGCGGGAGGATCGTGGTCAATGCCGTGACCCTGGAGACCCTGCACCAGACCGTGGCGTTCCTGAAGAAACGGGGACTCTCTCTTGATGTGGTCTCGGTCCAGATCGGCCGGGGGCACGACCTCAAGGGAAAGGTCATGATGCAGGCGGAGAATCCCGTGTTCATCATCTCGGCGGAAAAATAATTTTTTATAAATAAAAAATTATATGGAAGAACATGTCTAAACTCCAAAGGACACTTTACGGTATAGGCGTGGGGCCGGGGGATCCGGAACTTCTGACCCTCAAGGGAGCCCGGATCCTTCAGCAGGTGCCGGTCATCTTTTGCCCGGAGGCGAGATCCGATTCGGGGAGCCATGCATTCGAAGTGGTGAAGAAGATTCTAAATCCGGCGTGGCAGAAGGTAGAATTCCTTTCCTTTCCCATGAAGCGGGAACCCGAGGTTTTGGAGAAAGTATGGATGGATGCCGTGGAAAAGATTTATCATGTCCTCTCCAAAGGCAGTGACGCGGCATTTCTTACTCTGGGCGATCCCCTGCTTTACAGCACCTTTGGGTATGTCCTCGGCCGGATGCAGAAGCAGCATCCGGATGTGATCTGCAAGATTATCCCGGGGGTCAGTTCGATTACGGCCTCGGCGGCAGCGGCCCAAGTCCCCCTGGCCCGTACCGGAGGACGTGTCCTGATCCTTCCTGCAACTTACAGAATGGACGAGATCCGTGAGGCGCTGGAGAAGTACGAGACCGTGGTCCTGATCAAGGTCCACCGTGTGCTCGGAGAGGTGATCGGGCTTCTCAGGGAGATGGGGATGATGGACCGGGCCATCCTGGTCTCCCGGTGCGGGACCCCGGAAGAGAAGATTTACCGGGACCTTTCGGCAGTAAATCCTGATCAAGTGGACTACCTTTCCACCTTGATCGTGACATCTCAACACGAATGAAAAACCTATTGCCACAGAGAACACAGAGGTCTGTGGGCTCTGTGGCAGAGAGTTGACCACTGTGTGGTGGGCGAGAGATGAGGGGGATTGACGAATGTCTAAGGTCTATTTTGTGGGGGCCGGGCCCGGAGACCCGGAACTCCTGACCCTGCGGGCCAGGCGGCTGATCTCTGAAGCGGATACCATCCTCTATGCGGGCTCACTCGTCAATCCCGACATCCTGAAGTGGGCCAAAGAGGGGGCCAGGATCCAAGACACCGCTAAGATGACCCTCGAAGAGATCATCAAGGCCATGGTGGCCGATGCGCTACAAGGGCGCCAGGTGGTCCGCATCCATTCCGGGGACCCGTCCATCTATGGAGCGATCTTCGAGCAGATGGTGGAACTGGAGAAATACCGGATCTCCTTTGATATGGTGCCCGGGGTGAGTTCATGGTCAGCGGCCGCAGCGGCCCTGCGCCAGGAACTGACTCTTCCCAACATCTCTCAGACCGTGATCCTGACGAGGCGGGGCGGGAGGACGCCGGTCCCCCAGAAAGAGCGCCTTTCCCTGCTCGCAAGTCACAACGCCACCATGGTGATCTTCCTCAGTATGGGGATGATCCGGGAGGTGGTTTCGGAACTCATGGAGCATTACCGAGGGGATACGCCGGCGGCCGTGGTCTATCGAGCCTCGTGGCCGGACCAGAAGATCCTCCGGGGGAAACTCTCGGAGATCGCCGGGCAGACGGAGCGGGAGGGGATCAAACGCCAGGCCCTGATCATCGTGGGAGACGTCCTGGATCCGATCCTCCGCTCCATGGAGAGCGCACCCCGGTCCCTGCTCTATGATGAAGACTTTTCACACGGGTACCGGGAGGCCCAGGGGGAAGATGAAAACTGAAGCTGACATAGCCGTATTGTCCGTGACCAGGAACGGCAGGGAGATCGGGAAACGTCTATGCGAAGCACTTCCCGCATGCCATGGTTATACGCTCTCAAACCTTGCAGGGGAAGGTGAGAACCTCATCCCCTTTGATTCGCCGCTTTCGGATCTGGTCGCAAGGATCTGGGGCCGGTACCGCTCGATGATTTTTGTCATGGCCGTCGGGATCGTGGTACGAGTGATTGCTCCCCTGCTTGAGGACAAGCGCACGGATCCGGCGGTCCTGGTCATCGACGAGAAGGGAGAGCATGTCATCAGCCTCGTATCCGGGCATATCGGGGGAGCCAATGCCCTCTGCAGGAAGGCCGCGCAAGCCATCGGGGCCGATCCCGTGATTACCACGGCCACGGACCTCTCCGGTTTTCCGGCTGTGGAACTCTGGGCCGGGGAGATGGGCCTTGTGGTCGAAAATCCTGAGGCCGTCAAGAAGATCAACGCCTCTCTTGTAAACGGTTTATCTGTGGGGATCTTCAGGGAGGGGGTTGCGTGGATTGGGGATGCGGACGGCTCGTGGGTCTCTTTTGATACCCTGGAGGGGCTTCTTGGTTCGTCATGTGAAGCCCGAATCATCGTCAGCAGCCGGAGGATCAGGCAAGTGGAACAGGACCCCAGGACACTTATCCTCCGGCCGAGGAACCTGGTCCTGGGGATCGGGTGCAACCGGGGGACCTCCGGGACGGAGATCCATGAGGTGGTTACGGAGCTCCTGAAACGGGAGGGATTTGCCCTGCAGTCCGTGGAGCGGATCGCCACCATCGATGTGAAAAAGGATGAGGCCGGGCTCCTGGATTTTGCGGCGAAGCTCGGCGTGCCTCTGGTCTTCTATACCAGAGATGAACTCAATGCCATGCCGGACGGCTCAGGCCCTTCGGCATGGGCAGAGAAGGAATTGGGGGTAAAAGGGGTATGCGAACAGGCGGCCATGAAAGGCGCAGGCGCGGATTCACTTGTGATTTCGAAGGCCGTATCCGGCAATGTGACGGCGGCGCTGGCCGAGTCAAGGGGCGCCTCTACCTCGTAGGGATCGGACCCGGAGACCTGGACCAGATGACCGGCCGAGCCAGGGAGGTCCTGGACGAGTGCGAGGTGATTGTCGGGTACCGGACCTATCTGCGCCTCCTCTCCAATGCATTTCCCGGGAAAGAGTTCCGGGAATCGGGGATGAGGAGTGAGATCAAACGATGCGAGGAGGCGGTGCGGGAGACTTTTTTCGGGCGCAGGGTGGCATTGATCTCGAGCGGGGACGCCGGGGTCTACGGTATGGCCGGACCGGCGCTGGAGATGATCCATGACCTGCAACGGGATTATCCGCGGTCCAAGATCTACCTGGAGGTGGTCCCGGGGGTCACGGCCGGTCAGGCCGCGGCGAGCCTTCTGGGCGCGCCGCTGATGAACGATTATGCTGTGATCTCTCTCAGTGATCTGTTAACGGATTGGGAGACCATCCAAAAGAGACTTCATGCCGCTGCCCTGGGGGATTTTGTGATTGTCTTGATCAATCCCAAGAGCAAGGGAAGAACAGAACAAATTGTTGAGGCCCGGAAGATTATTCGAGAGTCAAGAAGCGGGGATGTCCCGGTAGGCCTGGTGCGCTCGGCCCTGCGGGGAGAGAGCAGGATCGTGATCGCAGACCTCGACCATATGCTCGATCATGAGATAGATATGCTGACGACCGTGATCATCGGAAACTCGGACACCAAAAAGTTCGGAGAGGTTTTGGTTACGAGTCGGGGGTATCGGACAGAAGGCAGATGACGGACGACAGAAGACAGATAAATCAGTAGACAGTAGGCGGTAGACAAAAAATCAGGGGACAGAATACAAGGGAAAACCAGTGTGTAAATCCATCATGATTCAAGGGACGGCTTCCCATGTGGGAAAGAGCATTGTGGTGACGGCCCTTTGTCGGATCTTTTCGGACATGGGAGTGAAGGTCGCTCCTTTTAAGGCCCAGAATATGGCCTTGAACTCTTTTATCACCAAAGACGGCAAAGAGATCGGAAGGGCTCAGGCTGTGCAAGCCGAGGCTGCAAGGATCGATCCCTGTGTGGAGATGAACCCGATCCTCTTGAAACCGACCACGGATTTAGGTTCGCAGGTCATTTTTATGGGGAGACCTGTGGGGAACGCAAAGGCACGGGAATATTATGCCATGAAGGAGAGGGCTCTCGATGTCATTCGGGAGGCTTATGAATCCCTCTGTGAGCGGTTCGATCTGATTGTCCTGGAAGGGGCGGGCAGTCCTGCCGAGATCAATCTTGCTGAGCAGGATATTGTTAACATGCGGATGGCCGAATTGGCCGACGCCCCGGTGATCCTGGTTTCTGATATTGACCGGGGCGGGGTCTTTGCTTCTTTGATCGGGACCATGACCCTTCTTCCGGATCAACAAAGAGAACGGGTCAGAGGGTTTCTCATCAATAAGTTCCGCGGTGATCGGAGTCTTCTCGCTCCGGGGTTGAAGCAAATAGAGGAGCGGACCGGGAAACCCGTGTTCGGTGTGCTCCCTTACATAAGAGATCTCCGTATCGAACAGGAAGACAGTGTGGCCCTGTCGGAAAAAAAGAGCAGAAGCATGGAGCCGGATGGTAAGGTCCGTGTCGGGGTGGTCAGACTGCCTCGCCTATCCAACTACACGGACCTGGATCCCCTGGAAGGAGATCCGGGCATGGACGTCATCTATGTCGATGACAAGGAAACCATTCGTGGACTGGATGTGGTGATCATCCCGGGGAGCAAAGATACGATCGGGGATCTCCGATATTTGAAAGAGACGGGTATGGCCCATGCGATCTGTGATTATTCAAATAACGGGGGCCAGGTCATCGGTCTCTGCGGCGGTTTTCAGATGCTCGGTAAGACCATTGAAGATCCTCATGGAGTGGAGAGCGCAAAGAGTGCAGAAGCCGGTCTTGGGCTTCTTCCTGTGGAGACCGTTCTGGAACGGGAAAAAGTTACGGCTCAAGTCCAAGCTGTGTCCATGGATGGTCTCACGAATCTGACCGGATATGAGATTCATATGGGGAAGAGCATTCGTTTGAATGGATGTTCGGGCATGTTTCGTATCACCAAGAGGAATGGCCGGTCAGTGGATGAGGAGGATGGAGCACAGAGTCCGAAGGGGAATGTCTGGGGAACTTATATCCACGGTATATTCGAAAATGCTCCCATCCGACGGCGGCTTTTGGATTCGATCCGGAAAGGCCACCACGCATGCAGCAGCGAACTGACCGATTATCATGAGTTGAAATCCCGTGAGTTTGCTCGTCTGGCCGGCCTCTTTCGGGAGTATGTTGATATGGATGCCATCTTGCAAGCGGCTGGATTGGGATAGTTTGTCATGGCTGATATGAATTCTGATACGGCGCTTTTCTGGGACGAGTCCTTTCTCTGGGCACTGGTATCCTACAAGAGCCTGCGATGTCTCGGGGCCGGGTTTTCCCTTGTCAGCTCCGAGGAAATAAGGGCCGGAAGGCTTAATGAGTTTAAGGCGCTCTTCGTCCCCGGAGGATGGGCCTCTAACAAAATGAGGGCCTTGGGCAGGGATGGGGCGGAAAGCATAAGGAGATTTGTAGCTTCCGGCGGCTCATACATCGGGATATGCGGTGGCGCCGGACTTGCAACAGCCGAGGGGCTCGGACTTCTGGACATACGGAGAAAGCCTCTGAAGCAGAGGGTACCCAGCCTCTCAGGCCGTATACAGATAAAGACAGAAGGCCATCCCCTCTGGGAGGGCTTGAAAGAGCCCTTGTTCACAATCTGGTGGCCCTCCCAATTCGTTATAGACGGGGGTGGAATGAGGACCCTGGCCTCGTTCGAGCAAGCTTCAGACGATGCCTTCAGTTCCGACCTCAACGTCGGAGATATGAAGTCCTGCGGATGGGAGACCATTGAGAAGGCTTATGGCATAAACCTGAATCCCGAAAGGATGGAGGGCGACCCGCTTGTGGTCGAAGGTCTCTATGGCAGAGGGAAAGTTTTCGCTTCGCTTCTGCACTTCGATACTCCCGGCGACGAAAACGGGGAGCTGGCGCTCAGGAACCTCTGGAAGCATCTCGGGCTTGTCTTAGGTGCCTCGCGTGTCCTCAAAGATACTCCCCCTGCGGGAGCGCTTTATAACGCTGTGGAGGATCTATTCGAGTTCGGGAAGCGGAACTTCCTCTGGTTCGAGAGGAGCCCCTTTATACAGTGGCGAAGGGGGATAAGGGGTTGGGAATATTACACACTTTTCAGGATGGTCAGGGAACTCGCTGTGCTCTATGGGGGGGATCATGATGAGACCGGTGGTCTTGCAGAGGACGTGAGGGATTTTGTATCAAAGGCGGGGAGGCTTCTCAAACTTGAAAGGCAGGTACTCCAGCGAGGGGAGGCGATCACCTTCTCAAAGACCTCCGACAGTGAGATAAAGGCCCTGCGTTCCAGGATGTTCTCGGATCGCAAGAGCTACGGAGGACTCTTCAAGTCGATAATCGACAGAATCGATACGCTGATATTCAAGCGCCTGATAGATGTTCATGCCGGCAATTAGGAATTGAATGATGACGCCTTTGGCTCTGATTGCTGCCTGCTTCCTGGACCTGATCTTCGGCGATCCAGAGGGGTTCCCGCACCCCGTGGTCCTGATGGGGAGGCTCATCGCCGGACTGGAAGGTTTTGCACGAAGCATTACGCATTCATCGCAAGGGAGACGCCTGGCCGGTATCATGATCACACTGTTTCTGGTTTTTCTGTGTTACGGGCTGAGCCTCCTGCTGATACACGGGGCCGCCGGGATTCACCCTGTTCTGGGATGGGGAGTTGCCGTATTTCTGGCCTACACCACTCTGTCTGCAAGAAGCCTGCACCAGGAGGCAGACAGGGTCAAAAGATGTTTGGAACAAGGCCGCATAGAGGAGGCCCGCAGGTTCCTCTCCGGGATCGTAGGGAGAGAGACGCAGGATCTTACGGAGCAGGAGATCATCCGCGCTGCGGTCGAGACTGTGAGCGAGAACACCTCGGATGGGGTAATCGCCCCTCTTTTTTATCTGCTCATCGGAGGGCCGCCCGCGGCCATGGCCTACAAGGCCGTCAGCACGCTGGATTCCATGCTGGGATACAAGCACGAACATTTCCGGGATCTCGGGTGGTTTCCAGCTCGGTTTGATGACTTTGCGAACTTTATTCCAGCCAGGATCACGGGCCTGCTCATGGTACTGGGCTCCCTTTTCTTGAATCTCTCGGCGCCGGGGGCTTTGCGGATCATGTGGCGTGACGGGAGAAAACACGACAGCCCCAATGCGGGGATTCCCGAGGCGGCTGCAGCCGGTGCGCTGGGCGTGCAGCTCGGCGGTACGAATGTCTACATGGGGGCGGCGAGGCCGAAGCTTCATCTCGGCGACCCCAAAAGGCCACTCCACGTGAAGTGTATCCGGGAGGCCGTCTCCCTGATGTATGCGAGCTCTTTGTTAATGATCGCTTTCTCGGTTTTCATCCGGTTCCTTCTTTCTCACTAATATGGCCGGTTGTTTAAAATAGGGGGTGTTGGCATCATGCAGCAAAAACACGGGGGAAATCTCAGAGAGATATCGAGGCGGTACGGTGTCCCGGAGAAGGAGATCCTCGATTTTTCAGCGAATATCAATCCCCTGGGCACGCCCAGAACAGCGATCAAGGCCATCATGCAGGAGATGGACCGGCTGGTACAATACCCGGAAACCGATGCGATGACCCTGAGAGAGACTCTATCTTCAAGGGACCGCATCCCGCCTGAGAATATCCTTGCGGGGAACGGGAGCACCGAATTCATCTACCTCATTCCAAGGGCGCTACGCCCTGAGAGAGCGCTGATCCCCATGCCCTCCTATTCGGATTATGAGAGGGCCCTTTCCCTAACCGGTTCTGCCGTGGTTCACTTTGCCCTCCGCAAGGAAGAGGCGTTTGCCCTCGATACGGACCGGTTCATCCAGCAGATGCAGAAGGATGTGGACCTGGTCCTGATCTGCAATCCCAACAACCCTACCGGCGGCTTGGTTCCTTGCGGTGAGATGAAAAAGATCCTTTCCGCGTCCAGAGACTCAAAGGTCACCCTTGTGATTGACGAGGCGTTCATGGACTTTGTTCTGGGTGAGTCGTTCCGGTTCCAGGTGACCGAATACGAGAACCTCCTGGTCCTCCGTTCGTTGACCAAGTTTTACGGGATCCCCGGCCTCAGGGCGGGCGCCCTGTACGGATCGGAACCTCTCATGGAGAGGATCAAGATGCACCAGGAACCCTGGACGGTCAACCGACTCTCCCAGGCGGCCGCGATCGCTGCACTCAGCGATGAAGCGTACCGACAGGCTACGGTCGCCCTGGTCCGTGAGGAAAGGGATTATCTGATTCATGAACTGGGCGCCATCCCCGGTGTCCGGGTCTTCCCTTCACAGTCAAACTTCCTGCTCTTTGAGACCTCGCCTCCACTGCCCGAACCGGAACGCCTCTTTGAGTCCCTGCTCCGGTCCGGAATCCTGGTACGGAACTGCGCCTCATTCCCAGGCCTCGGTCCCGTTTTTTTCCGCGTGGCCGTGCGGGTACATGAGGAGAACCTCCTCCTGGTCCAGGCCATGAATAAGGCGGTACGGAATCTGGTATGATTATTGAATATCCCAAGGCATAGCGTAATCGAGATCAGAGAGTTGGAGAACCTTCTCTGTCGGAGCCAGGACCAAGCCATTCTTGATCTCGAGGTTCGGATGTTTCTTGCGGAAAGATGAGATCCCCGTGGTGTCTCCGCGGCTTGGATTGCTTTTTGCCCTGGCTTCTATGGGGTAAAAAACGCCGTTGTATTCGAGGATAAAGTCCACCTCTGCTCCGCCGTAGGACCGCCAGTGATATATGTTCGGTTTGGGAGAGAGAAAAGAGCACTGTTTACGCAGTTCTGCGGCAACGGCTGTTTCGAAAAGCGCTCCCCATAGAGGATGACCGCCGATCGCATTGGGTGAGGAGATGGCCTGCGCAGCGCATGCGAGGCCGGTATCGGTGATGAACCCTTTCGGTTTATTGCTGATCCGCTTAATCGTGTTACCGGAGTAAGCAGGAATTTCCCACCATTGAAAGGTCCCTTTCAGGATATCAGTCCAGCGCCTGGATGTTTGTGGGGTCAGACCCAGTTCGCGTCCCAATTGACTGAAGTTTATCTCCTGCGCCGTGAGGGCTGAGAGCAGGCGCAGGAATCTTCCGAATAGGTGCCAGTCGGATACTTTAGCAAGAAGCCTGACATCCCGTTCAATATAGGTTCTCTGGTAGGCGGAATGAAAATCAGCAATGACTTCCAGGGGCAGGAACTGTGCTTCCGGCAGGAACCCTCTCAAGAGTTGTTCATAAAGGGATCTTTGCAAAGGGAGTCGATGCGGCTGTCTTGCCAGAAACGCAGCCGGATCATTGAGCCACTCGGTCAGCCATGGTTCCGTGGTTTGGGGCTGGGAGATTTCTGTAAGGCAGAATCCTTCCAAGTCGAGGAATACGGCGCGGCCTGCCAGACTTTCCGCCATGGATTTGAGAACACCCCATTGCTGGGAACCGGTGAGAATGTATTGGCCGGGTGTGCGGTCCTGGTCTATTCTGCGTTTGATTGAGGCGACAAGCTCAGGGGCATACTGGATCTCATCAAGAATAAGGGGCGGCTTCCTGTTATTGAGAAAGAGGTCCGGATCCCTGCGGGCATTTTCAATATCGGTAACAGGATCAAAGACCACGATCGGGATTTTTTTCCCTAACGTATGTTGAAGGAGCGTGCTCTTGCCGACTTGTCGCGCCCCGCAGATGACCACAACCGGGAAGGCATTAACAAGCTGGTAAAACCGCTTTGTAATGATTCTATCAAGATACATAATCAGTAATATTAATGATTGAATCATCAGAAGTCAAGTTTTTATGTTAAATAGTATCGAATTGCGAATAAAAAATTGGCTACTTGTTCATCTTATAGATGAGACAATGTTTTTGCTCAGGAGGTTTGGAGGTTACCCGTATTTGGCTTTGAGGGCAGGCCGCTGCCCGGAAATTTTCCGATTTGATCCCTGCAATCTCCAGGGTTCCCTGTTGGGGGTGATATCCACGGTCCGGAGCATGCTTTGCGGGCTGAGGTCAAGCTGGAAAGGGTCCTGCGAGGGGAGCCGGTCCTCATCTCCGCGCACCCTGAGGGTGAAGAAGTAGGTCGCCCCTTCTCTTGCCACGTCCAGAAGTTCATGCCCCAGCATATTGCAGAAGTGTTCCATCTCCCACGGCATCTCGAGATCGGTGCTGCGGAGAATGATCTCCTGACCGGGGATCATCCGGTCCACCAGGGCTCGGACCACGCAGACCTTGGGAACCATGACCGGGGCTTCCACATCGACTTCCACCACCGTACCGGAATCTTTCCTGACCAGCCTGGCCTTACGGATCAGGTATCGTACCAGGCTGCTTAAAGTGAATTCCACGAGTCACGCTCTTTTCTGGACGGTTGTTCTGTATCCGTTGTCGGTCTGGTTTTAATACTCGATTTGGATCGTAGACCCTCAAATGTCTTATCGTCAATCCGCCCGTAAACTTTAACTGACCTATTCAGGTTAACATGGTTTTTATTTTGCGTAAAGGTTTTGGTTATGATAGCCTGTACCATACCTTAGATAAGTGGATGAAAAACCGGGCTTTTACCCCGTTAGAGAAAGCCTCCTATCCGGTCGGCGGTTAATATCATGCATTTACAGATTGTGGTATAAAGCCACAATCTCTCATCGTTAGAGAACTTGTTCTCTAACGGGGTTTACTGGCCTCAGGAGGACAAAGAGATGAAAGAGCTGACGCAAAAGATCAAACAGTTTGTTGAGGAGCGGGACTGGGACCGTTTTCATTCCCCCAAGAATCTTGCCATGGCCCTGTCGGTTGAGGTTGCCGAGGTTGTGGAACATTTTCAGTGGCTTTCAGAGGCTGAAAGCATGGGGATTTCCGATGAGAAAAAAACCGAGGTCCGGGATGAATTGGGGGATATTCTGATTTATCTCGTTCAACTATCAAGTAAACTCGGCATCGATCTGATTGAGGCCGCCCATCAGAAAGTGGACAAGAATGCCCTGAAATATCCCAGGGAACGTGTCCGGGGAAAGGCGTTGAAGTATTCGGAATACTAAGGAGAATGCCGGGGACCGGCGTGAGCCCTGATTCTTTCCTGCGCGGTTCTGTTCAAATCCAGCCGGCTTGTGATATAATCATATTGATCATGGAGGAATGGTTATGATGGATATCAGTCCGGTTATTGATTATATGGTCAATTATTACCAGACCAATCAGCCCTATGTCATAGCTATAGCCGTGCTCCTCGCCTTTATCTTCTACCGCAGCCCCAAACTCGGGTTTGGTGTTTTGATTATCGCCGTGATTCTGGCCGGCGTATTTTATCTGATATCGGACCTCTCATCCATGGGGGCATACAGCAAACAGAAGTTGATTGATTCTTCTACGCATGAACAAACCGGGGAGAATGCCCCAGGGGAGACGGCGGAAGGGAATCATTTTTAAATATATTTCAGCCCGGTCCGGTAAACCGACTCTTCGGAATCGGGCTGGACACACCAGACTACGATCCCTTCTGCATTCAGCGGTAAACCCTGGATGGGTGGGTTGACCTCCTTGAAGCTCAGTCTGAGTTTTGCCCCCACAGGGAGTTTCTCCAGGGATTCAAAGCGGAGTCCCTTTTCGCTGTGATCCACAACCATGGCGTCCTTGATCTGCTGCTCGGAAGGATCATCCTTGATGTTGTACTGAAAATAAGAATTCACTGGTTTCCGGGCCTTGTTTCTGTTTTCCACCGGATTTCCCTCCCTTTAAGAATCAAAAATCAAAGATCAAAAATCAAAATGACAAATCAAATTCCAAGGTATCTTTTTACCGGCACCGCCGGTGACTGGTGTCGACCTTCAGTGCCCAGTGCCCGTCTCTGTGTTCGATGACCGTGTCATATCCCGCGAGGCTTGCAAGAATGTTGATCTTTTTGGCTGATGACTCCCGGTCCACAAGCACCTCGACGAGGTCATTGAGGAGACAGGCATCCTCAGTGATCAGGGCTTTCAGTTTCTCATAGGAGATGGATTCATCCTCTCCCCTGCCGTCGATCAGCAATTTCGGATCTCCCATCTTTACGTACCTTACGGACTGTCCCGACATGTCCTGCTGTCATTTCAGGAGGAAATTAAAAATACTATACCACGCCTTTTGCCATCGCGCTATTGCCCGCGGGTATTAGCAGGAGAGTATGAGCGTTTATCCTCCAGGTCTCTTGATTTGTCATAAAGGGGCCTACAAATAATTGTTGGAAGACAATGCCCCCTCCCGGAAAGATTGGTTATGGATAAAATCCCCTGAATCTGCTATGATCCGGCATCAGCCGTTTAAAATATTCGCAGCGAGAGGATGGATATGCAGAAGAATCTTGTCTATAAAATTTTGGAATCCCATCTGGAACATGGGACACTAACCCCCGGGGAGGAGATCGCCGTCCGGATCGACCAGACCCTGACCCAGGATGCCACAGGGACCATGGCCTGCCTGCAGTTCGAGTCCATGGGGATCCCCAGGGTCCGGACCGAGCTTTCCGTGAGTTATGTGGATCATAATACCCTGCAGGAAGGCTTTGAAAATGCCGATGACCACCGTTATCTTCAGACCATGGCCGCAAAATACGGGATCCTCTATTCCAGGGCCGGAAACGGCATCTGCCATCAGGTCCATCTGGAACGATTCGGAAGGCCGGGGAAGACCCTTCTCGGATCGGATTCACACACCCCCATGGCCGGCGGCATGGGCATGATCGCCATCGGCGCCGGAGGGCTGGACGTGGCCGTGGCCATGGGCGGGGGGCCCTTCTACCTGACCGCTCCCCGTGTCACCCGGATTCTCCTCACCGGCCGGTTTCAACCCTGGGTCTCGGCCAAGGATCTGATCCTGTATATCCTTGAGTTCCTGACCACCAAAGGGAACGTAGGTACCGTGATCGAATATGCCGGGCCCGGCGTGGCGACCCTGAGCGTGCCGGAGCGGGCCACCATCACCAACATGGGCGCCGAACTGGGTGTGACCACGTCCATCTTTCCCAGCGACGAAGTGACACGGGCATTCCTGACGGCGCAGGGGAGGGGGTCTGAATGGATCGAGATCTCGGCGGACACGGATGCAGTCTATGACAAGACCCTAAATATCGATCTCGGTGATCTGGTCCCGCTCATGGCCAAACCCCATTCACCGGACAACATCTGCACGGTCCGGGAGATGCAGGGAACCGCGGTGAACCAGGTTATGATCGGCTCCTGTACCAACTCATCGTACCGCGATCTCATGATCGTGGCCTTGATGCTCAAAGGGAAGCGGGTGCATCCCGATGTGAGCGTGGGTGTGGCGTCCGGATCCCGGCAGGTCCTGGGCATGCTTGCCAAGGCCGGGGCCATCAATGATCTGATTGCCTCAGGCGTCCGGGTTCTGGAGTCAGCCTGCGGGTTCTGCATCGGGAACGGCCAGGCCCCGGAAACCAATGCCGTCTCCATCCGGACCAACAACCGGAATTTCGAAGGCCGCTCCGGTACAAAGAGCGCAAAGGTTTATCTGGCAAGCCCTGAAACCGCAGCGGCCTGTGCGCTGACCGGCAGGGTTACGGACCCCCGGGACCTTGACATTCCCTATCCCGTGATCCCGCTTCCCGAACATTTCTGGATCGACGACACCATGATCCTGCTGCCCTCCCCGGAGCCGGAAAAGGTGCAGATCTATCGAGGTCCCAACATCGGAGAGCCGCCGGTCAGCGATCCCATGCCCGAATCGATTCAGGGAATGGTTTCGATCAAGGTCGGCGACAAGATCACCACCGATCACATCATGCCCGCCGGATCGCGCCTCAAGTACCGGTCCAATGTCCCCAGATACGCGGAGTTCGTCTTCGAAGGTGTGGACCCGGATTTTTCCGCTCGGTGCCTGAAAAACAAGGCCGCGGGCATCCAGAATATCATTGTGGCCGGGGAGAGCTACGGCCAGGGCTCAAGCCGGGAGCATGCGGCCCTCTGCCCCATGTACCTCGGGGTCAGGGCCGTGATAGCCAAGTCCATGGAGCGGATTCATACCGCGAACCTGATCAATTTCGGGATCATCCCGCTGACCTTTGATCATGGTTCGGATTATGCGGAGATCCATCCCGGGGATGAGGTGACCCTGCCGGATATCCGGGAATCTCTCAGGCAGGGAAAAAAACTCATGCTCGTCAACAGGACCGGAAACAAGAAGATCCCGGTCTCATACACCCTGACCGAACGGCAGAGATCCATCCTCCTTGCAGGAGGACTGCTCAACTACACCCGTTCACCATCGGTGTAGTAGGCTGAAAAGCCTCACCCTGTTCCATTCCGAAGACATGGACCGGATCTATTGCAAGTCCAGTGGAACCATGGATGAGATCCCTGATGAGAGCGTGCACCTCATGGTGACTTTGCCGCCGTATAGCGCGAAAAAAGAATATGACGATGACCGCTAAGCCTTGTAGTCGCCGGTGATAAATCTTTCAAGCTGCTCAATGGTGATTTTCTGATCGGCAATGATCTCCCTGACCAGATCGCCGGGGGTCAGCATGCCGATCACCTGGCCGTTTTCCATCACAGGCAGATGCCGGATATGCTTCTCCGTCATCAGCGCCATACAGCTTTCAATGGAATCTTCCGGAGATACATAGAAAACCGTACCGGTCATCAGCTGTGCGATCTTACCGGCCAGGCAGGAATTTCCTTTCAGGATCGAATTTCTGGCATAATCCCGTTCGGAAAAGATGCCGACAAGCTTCCCCTCCTCCATGACCAGCAGTGCCCCGATATTCTTGTCGGCCATGAGCCGCAATGCATCGGATACCGGCGCCTGCGGTGCAATGGACCAGACCTCCCGGACCTTTCCCTGTAAGAGCTGACTGACAATAGGCATGATGCATCGTCCTCCATTCTGTTCTTTATCAGCGGGTATTGGATATCCTGTATGCTTAATCCATTACACCGCAAAACCCTGATTTATGCAACTCTTCTTGTGACATATGGGCGGATCAGAGCGGCCATAGGGGCGCTTCCTGTGGTCCTCCGGTTATTTGACAAAGTACCGCTGTTCGCAAGGATCCTTTACACCTGCATCGGATTAATGGAATCCGGCATATAAAATGCGAGCAGCCCGATTAACAGGGGAAAAACAGCAGAAAGCCTAACGTGAATGCAGTCTTGATCAATCTCTCCATACGGAACCTTTCCGCCCTGCCTTGTCCTTGAGGAAATCATCCATGGGAACAGGTTCGATTGGATTCAATCGTGCCGGACCCATGGGGCACTTAGAATACGGCGCCTCTGGGGTGGCTGGATTTTGTAATCACCTTCCAGATCTCCTGCGGCCCATGGCTGACGCTGCCGAACCAGATCAGGTAAATGGTTTCCCTGTCCGAATACTGCCACTCTTCATAAGGATCTCCGGGCTTAAGGAACTGCGTCAGAGATTCCTGGGGACCGAAGAACGGCCGTTTGGGGAGCGCTCCTGTATCGCTCCTTTCGGGTTTCCCCATGATGCCTTTGACATTCTCTCTGGACATCCCGTCCTGTATGGACGAAAAACTCTGCTCAAGTGTTCTTGATGAGGCACAGGCAAGGCACAAAGAAATGATCAGTACCGGCATGATTATTTTAATCGGCAGTTTCATATTCCTGCAATCCCATGGTCAGAAGGCCGCACGTTCCTGCTCCGCCTTGTTCCGGCATTCTTGGATTACATCATCCGGTATGAATTTTAACGCAATAATGACCAGCGCCGGCACGATGACCAGGTCATCCAGATGCCCGATAACCGGGATCCAGTCCGGTATCAAATCAAACGGCATCAGCGCATATCCGACCGCCAGCCCTAACAGGATCCTGGCGATCTTAGGCGTTCGGCTGTGCTTCAGCACGAGACGGTAAATGGCCAGTTCCCGTTTAAGCGAGCCGGCAGCGGCCTTCAGTCCCTCAAACATCCGTATACAATCCCAATGACTTCAGGGAATTGTTGTCAGAGGGGTTGTTGAAAAAGTATTTTTCTGGCCTGATGCCGTCATTCCCGCGTAGGCGGGAATCCAGGACTCATTGATTCTTCTGGATTCCGGGTCTCGCTTCACTTGCCCGGAATGACAATCCAACTTGTGTAGCAGACTTTTTCAACAGCCCCTCAGAGACCAATTCGGAATTTTTTCCTGCAAATGCTGCCCGTTTCACCATCACATTATACGCAAGGAACTTTAAGCAAAACTGAAAACGATTGCATCTATCGGGAGTTTCATCTCTTTTATTTCATGGATGAAACGTGTCAGCGTAGCCGGTCGGCTACAAGCGGTTGTTAGACGGCAATTGTTGTTAGTTTTAAATATTTTTCCATTGGATCAAAATCCCTGTCATCATGTAACAGTGAGCACTGATAATGAATACAAAAAGTTCCAATCATAACATCTATAGTCTTCCGAAGAGTGACTCCCTTCTTTCTGAGAAACCGATAATTCAATGCGCTTTTTATGGCCAATTCCTGTCCAACCATTTCCATGAATGGAAAATCCAAGAGCAAGTTCTTCGCTGTCCTGAAATCATTGTCGCTTTGAAATCCTTGGAGTATCTCAGTCAAAATGAGGTCACCAACAATAATCTGTTTATTCCCTATGGCAGAATCCAACCAATCGGTTTTATCAGTTTTCCTGCCGTTAAAATAATCAATCCAGACTGATGAATCTACCAATATCATTTGTCTGTCCGCATCTCATCCAGATTACCGACCCATTTCAGTTTGCCCCTAAAATCTTTAACTTTTGTTTGACGATTGAACTTCACCAACAGTTGTAACCCGGCTTTTATGACATCTTTTTTTGTTCTCAATCCAGAAAGCTTAAGTGCTGATTTCATTAAATCATCGTCAATTACAACATTTGTTCTCATTTTTACCTCCCGTGTGTATGAATATGCTTTATTATACACAAAATAGCACAGAACGGAAATGTTATTTTTGAAAATCTAACTATAGTTTATCTGGTTTCCGCATAATACGCACAACCTATGGGCTGATAGAGTGTCTACCGGACTGCGAACCCCGCGGCCGCCTCTGTTCACATGCTATTTTCCCCAAAGCCGTACAATGACGAAATCTATGTTTGGCATGTAGGGTTCACCGAGGCCCGCTGTTTCTATTTATACATAACGCCTTATATAATGCAGCATAGTTTATGAAGAACCGCATTGGGT
>CAKKPE010000102.1 GCA_919901565.1 bacterium | reverse complement strand
CAAGGCGATGAACGCCACTCACCCGCCATACCCCCGCTTTTCTTTTCCCCCTTCTGCACCACCTCATACTGCCCTTCGATTACCTTACGAAAGCTCTCGGAGATGCGGTGCCAGTCGAGCAGATCCACCCGGAAGGGCAAATCCGATTCCTCGAAGGCCTCCTTCATGCGGCGCAGTCTTGCGGCATCGAGTTTCTCCCTCCCCACCACGGCCAGATCGAGGTCGGAATAATCCTTGGCCGTCCAGGTCACGCGGGAGCCGAAGGCGCGGACCTCGCAGTCAGGCACATGCTCGGCCAAGATGCGTTTGACCGTTTTCAGGTGGCCGGGACCGATGTCAATCATTTCGTTGTTCCAATGCCTCCAAGAGGTGTTTTGCGTCGGGGAAGAAGTTCTGTGATACCTGAAAAATCTCCTCAGCTTTGTCCGCGTCGTAAGTGTGGGAGGTCTCGTTTCGAGCGTCGTGGTACTCCATCCAGTCGTCGACATCCGCAATAAGCCGGTTCTCCACGGCACGTCTGAATAACTCTCGCCGAGTGACTCCTTCAACATAAGTTGCACCCATATTTGATTCCAGCCACCGCGTCATGAATTTCCAGCACAACTCATAAGTGAACTCAAAGTTCTGGATGACCCCGGCCTTGATTACATCTTGCGCCTTTTTGTTTTGCATCGACATACTATCGGGAGATGCGACCTGTAAGGCGCTCTCCAGCGAAGAAAGCGCTTTCTTTAAACTGCCAAGATCAAGTGTCATTACTCACCTCCAAAGGACCTACCCTCCATACCCAAGATTCTTCAGATTTTTGGCGATTGCCTCATCCAGCGCCCGGCCCTGCGCCTGCTGCTCCCGTAGTGTCGCTACGAGCCGTTTCATCTTCTCCTCGAATGGTTCGCCATCGTCTTCTTGCGTCTCCGCGCCGACGTAACGGCCTGGCGTGAGCACATGGCCGTGCTTGCGGATTTCATCGAGTGTCACGGATTTACAAAAGCCGGGGAGGTCTTGGTACCCCTCACCCCCGCCCTCTCCCGCAAGGGGCGAGGGAGTGATTTTTTCTCCACGCCAGGCGTGGTAGGTGTTGGCGATACGAGCGATGTCATCCGTGGTCAGTTCGCGATGGGTACGGTCCACCATAGTGCCCATCTTTCGGGCGTCTATGAACAGGATTTCGCCTCTTCGGTCACGAAATCCGTTCACCCTCATCCCTGACCCTCTCCCAGCGGGAGAGGGAGTAGCAGCATTGGCGACTTCGGCCAGGGCATCTTCCGTTTGGTTGAGGACCTTTTCATTCGCCATTCGTATGACGATTATGCCGATGGACTTGAGATACTCGTCGCGCTTCCGATCCACTTTCTTCCGGGTAGGTGCGGCGTGTATTGGACCATCCAACTCCACGATCAACTTTTTCTCGTCGCAATAGAAGTCTGCAATATAGTCACCAATCTGATGCTGACGCCTGAACTTCAATCCCATGAATCGGCGATCGCGAACGAGTTCCCAGAAAACTTGCTCCGCGGGAGTCGCTTTCTTTCGCAAATCCCTTACGATCCTCGCCTGCCCTGAGAAATCAAATCCCCCGCGATAATGCCCCTCTCCCGCTGGGAGAGGGGAACGGGGTGCGGGTGGTTGCCCTACCTTGTTGCGGGCAAGAAACCACAAACAAGCTGGAATCTGAGTCGAATAAAACAACTGTCCGGGTAGAGCAACCATGCAGTCCACGAGGTCAGCTTCGATCATGTTCCTTCTGATTTCCCCCTCCCCGGACTGGTTGGAGGACATGGAGCCGTTGGCAAGCACGAAGCCGGCAAGCCCCGTGGGTGCGAGGTGATGGACCATGTGCTGCACCCAGGCAAAGTTGGCGTTGCCCGTGGGCGGCACACCGTAATTCCAGCGCTTATCCTCGCGTAGACGCTCGCCCCCCCAGTCGCTCACGTTAAACGGCGGGTTGGCGAGGATGAAGTCGGCCTTGAGGTCGGGATGGCGGTCGTTGTGGAAGGTGTCACCATGGGCGATCTGTCCCTCGATGCCGCGGATGGCGAGGTTCATCTTGGCCAACCGCCAAGTAGTGTAGTTGCTCTCCTGCCCGTAGATCGATATATCGGCCTTGGCCTTCCGAGCCTGCCCTGAGCTTGTCGAAGGGTTGCCGTTGCCATTCGCATGGGCGCGGATGAACTCGACCGACTGCACGAACATGCCTGACGAACCGCAACAGGGGTCGTACACTCGTCCCTTGTACGGTTCGAGCATTTCGACCAGCAGGCGCACGATGCAGCGCGGGGTGTAGAACTCTCCGCCCTTCTTACCCTCCGCGCTGGCAAACTGAGAAAGAAAGTATTCGTAGACTCGTCCGAGCACATCCTTCGACCGTGATTCGACGTCGCCCACCTTGATATTGCTGGTGAGGTCGATGATCTGGCCGAGGCGGATCTTATCGAGAGCAGGGCGGGCATATTCCTTGGGCAACACGCCTTTGAGCGAAGGGTTATCACGCTCGATGCCGGCCATTGCATCGTCCACGAGCTGGCCGATGGTGGGCTGCTTGGCCTGAGCCTTGAGATGCGACCAGCGCGCCTCTGGCGGGACCCAGAAAATGCTCTTTGCTCGGTACTCGTCCGGATCTTCGGGATCCGCTCCTTGCGTACGTTCGGCCTCAAGCTCGGCGTGCTTTTCCTCGAAGGCGTCGGAGATGTATTTGAGAAAGATGAGCCCCAGCACCACGTGCTTGTACTCGGCCGCGTCCATGCTCCCGCGCAGGGCGTCGGCCATTTGCCACAACTCGGCTTCGTAGCCGATGTTGGCAGCGGTGTTGTTCTTGTTGGCCGAGCTTTTTTTCATTTTCGGCACGTGTTACCTCGTGAATGACATGAGTGCGTCTGAATTCTGGGATCGCTTAACCCATTGATTATATAGTTTCCGTATAAAAAGAACCCCTCACCCTCAAAGATCCAAGGCGAGAATCCTTGGCCGGAGATACTGCACGTATGCACGGAAAGGGTGGCTTATCCTACGTCAGCAACCGGGGGTTGTCAAGGCAAAGTAGCCGAAACGGTTATGATTTGTGTTGTATGGACGGAAGTGCAGGGAAACCGGGAAAGCAGGGATGGTTATGGGAGGACATGGGGAGAGGAAATATTCGATTCTGGGAAAATGGCCGAAGGGGGATTGTGCATTTTTCCTTGATTGTTTATCAAAATCTTATGTTATGATTTCATATTTATATGGTGAATCTGTAAAACCTTATGGTGGATCATGGGTATTATCTTCATGCTTTTAGCATCCGTCTGTTTTGCGACCATGTCCGCCTTGATCAAGGCGGTGGGGCCGGGGATATCTCCGATGGAATTGGTCTTCCTGCGTTGTTTAATCTCCATCCCTCTCCTTTTTCTGTTTGTCCGATTGCGTAAAAAACCTCTTTGGGTCAGGGCGGGGCATGTCATGTTCTTCCGAACCCTTTTCGGTATGGCGGCCATGACCGGATCTTTTTATGCCTTGACCCATATGCCGCTTGCCGAGTGCATGTTCATTGGGAGTTCCCATCCGCTGATCCTTTCTTTGCTCGCTCCGTTTGTCATCGGAGAGAGGACCCCGAGATCGGCATGGATCGCCATTTTCGCCGGTCTGACCGGGGTGGCCGTGATCATGAAGCCGGCCATGGCGTGGCCCACGGCCTCCTGGGTGGCCTTGGGGGCATCAGCGGCTTCGGCCATGGCCCATCTCATGGTCCGGCGCCTGAACGCCACAGACTCGCCTCTGGTGATCGTGTTCAACTTTACCTTGCTCACGGCCGTTCTGACCTCATTCTGGGTCCTTCCAGGATTTGTGATGCCCTACCTCCGGCAGTGGATCCTGATTTCAGGGGTGGGACTCTTTGCCAGTCTGGGCCAGATCCTGATGACCCTGGCGTACCAGAGGGACCAGGCGCCGGCCGTGGCCTCGGCAGGCTACTTCACGGTTATTTTATCCGTGATCTACGGTTATATCTTCTGGGGGGAGGTACCGCACCCCCTCGCCTGGGTCGGCGGGGGCCTGATTATCGCAGGCGGTTTATGGCTGATTAAGGACCGGCTGCAGATCACGGAGCCTGCATCCTCTGTGACGATCTGAAACGTGACTTGAAAAGAGCCTGTTCAGGGATGCGGCGTGCCTTGCCCCGAAGCTTGGTTTTGTCTTGACAACAAAAACCCCCTATGTTAAAAATTTATGTTCTGTCAAGAGGCAAAACCGCTTAGGATTCTTTCCTCCCGGGAAAGGCGCAAACGATTAAGAATTAAGGTATTTTGGAAAGGACGTTTATGAAGAAGAAATATCTGTTAGCCCCAGGACCCACACCGGTGCCGCCGGAGGTTCTTTCGGTCATGTCGGAGCCGGTTATCCATCACCGGTCGCCGGAGTTCGTGCCCATTCTCAAGGATGTCCTGGAAGGGCTGAAATGGCTCTTTCAGACCAAAAATACGGTGATGATCCTCACATCCTCAGGGACCGGCGGCATGGAGGCGGCGGTCACCAATTTTCTTTCCCCGGGAGACAAGGCCGTCTGCATCCGGGGCGGGAAGTTCGGGGAGCGATGGGCTGAGATCTGCAATGCCTACGGCGTGGTTCCGGTCAACATCGACGTCCCCTGGGGCGAGGCCGTGAAACCCGACTCGGTGCGGGCGGCCCTTGAAAAGGACCCCTCTATCAAGGCGGTCTATGTCCAGGCCAGCGAGACCTGTACGGCAGTGGCCCATCCGGTCAGGGAGATCGCGGAGATCGTCCGCAAACGGGAGAATACCATCCTGGTCGTGGATGCCATTACGGCGCTCGGCGTGGTGGACCTCCCTGTGGATGAATGGGGGATTGACATCTGCGTTACCGGCTCTCAGAAGGCGCTCATGCTCCCTCCCGGTGCGGCATTCATCAGCGTCAGCGACAAGGCCTGGCGTTTCAATGAGTCAGCCAAATGCCCCCGTTTCTATTTTAATCTGAAGAAAGAAAAAGCCAAGGCTGAGACCGGGCAGACCAATTTCACCAGCCCCGTTGCGATGATCATCGGCCTCCGCAAGGTCCTGGAGATGATGAAGCAGGAGGGACTGAAACAGATCTTTGCCCGGCATGCAAAGCTTGCACAGGCGACACGGGAGGCTTTCCGGGCCTTGGGGCTTCGCCTCCTGGCAGCGGAGTCTCCGAGCAGTGCCGTGACCGGTGTCTACCTGCCGGACGGGATTGACGGCGGGGCCTTCAACAAAAAACTGCGGGATCACTACGGTGTGACCATTGCCGGAGGGCAGGACAAGCTCAAGGGGAAGATCATTCGGGTCGCCCACCTCGGCTATGCGGACGTGCTGGACGTGATCAATGCCGTGGCTTCCGTGGAGAGAGGACTCAGGGAATTCGGGTATTCCTTTGAACTCGGTGCGGGCTTACGTGCCGCGGAGAAGATCCTTTTTGAATCATGATGGTCTCGTAAAAAGTCATCAAGAGAGACGGCACAGTAAAAAGCTCCGGATGCAAGGCGCGCGAGTCCTGAGGAATGAGGCGTACTGAGAGGTACGCTGCAATGACGAAGGACGAAGCGGAACGCCGCAGATGGACTTTTGACGAAGCCGTCAAACATAAGAGAATGTGAGGATGAGACATGAAGATCCTGATCAGCGACAACCTGGCCCCTGAAGGGATAAAGATCTTCAAGGACGCAGGTTTTGAAGTTGATGCCAGAACATCTACACCGGCGGATGAGCTTGCCAGGATTATCGGGGAGTACGAGGGTCTGGTGATCCGAAGCGCCACCAAGGTGACTGAAGATCTCCTCCAGAAGGCAGGCCGGCTCAAGGTTGTAGGACGCGCGGGGTCGGGCCTGGATAACGTGGATATCGCCGCTGCCAGCCGCAAGGGGGTCGTGGTGATGAACACACCCGGAGGCAATACCGTGACCACGGCTGAGCATACCCTGGCCATGATCATGGCCATGTGCCGGAACATCCCTGAGGCCACGGCGAGTCTCAAGAACAACAAGTGGGAGAAGAAGAAATTTACAGGCATCGAGCTCTATGGAAAGACCCTGGGAATTATTGGACTCGGGAATATCGGAAAGAACATTGCCCAGCGCGCCAGGGCCCTCGGCATGAACGTCATCGGATATGACCCTTACATGACCGAGGAGATGGCCCATTCACTCGGCGTGGGCCTGGTCTCGCTCGATGAACTCTATGCACAGTCCGACATCATTACGGTACATACCCCCCTGTCTCCGGAAACAAAGTATTTGATCAACGCCGAGACGATCTCCAGGATGAAGAACGGCGTCCGCCTGGTGAACTGTGCCCGGGGCGGAATCATCAAGGAGGCGGATCTCCTTGAGGCCCTGAAGAGCGGGAAGGTTGCCGGGGCCGCCCTGGATGTGTTTGAAAACGAGCCGCCCTTGGGCAACCCCCTGCTGCAGCTTGAAAATGTGGTGGTCACCCCGCATCTCGGGGCATCCACCGGTGAAGCCCAGGTCAACGTAGCGGTCATGGTGGCCGGCCAGATAGTGGAATACCTCAAGACCGGCGTGGCAAAGAATGCCCGGAACATGGCCGCCGTTTCTTCCGAGGAGTTTAAAAAGATCCAGCCCTATATCTCTCTTGGCGAAAAGCTCGGTTCCTTTCTCGGTCAGGTAGCCGACGGAAGGGCCGACGAGGTGGTCATGGAGTTTTTTGGAGATGCCGCGGAATTGAATACCGACCTTGTTTCCAATGGGATCCTCAAGGGATTTCTTTCGAATTTTGCGGAAGTAAACTACGTGAGTGCCCCCTTCCTGGCCAAGGACAGGGGCATCAGGGTCTCCGAAGTCAAGTCGAGCGAACGGCCGAATTTCCAGAACAAGATTACGGTCACCATTCGCGGGAAATATGGAAGCAACTCAATCTCAGGGACCTTGTTCAATAACAAAGACCCCAGGATCGTCATGGTGGACGGAATGCCTCTTGAGGCTATCCCGGAAGGGGAGATGCTCATTTTCCGGAATCATGATAAGCCAGGCGTGATCGGAAGTGTGGGCCGGGCCCTGGCCGATGCCGGGATCAACATCGCCCGCATGCAGTTCGGGCGGGAGGAACCCGGAGGTAATGCCATCTCTATTGTGAATGTCGACAGCCCAGTGGATCCGGATCTGTTGAAGAAGCTGTCCGCCCTTGCCAACGTGGTGGATGTCCGGGTGGCCCACTTGTAATTTCCGAACCGAAGTACATGCAGACGATGGTTTAGTGAACATGCAAGAACACCCAGTGCTTCCGGCACAGGGTACTTAACGATGCGGTTCGATCCCCTGAATTTTTGAAGGAGTGTTTTGTGGCAACTGTAATTGTGATCGGCTCCCAGTGGGGTGACGAGGGTAAAGGCAAGATCGTGGACATCCTGACCCAAGATGCCCACGTTGTGGCTCGGTACCAGGGCGGCCACAATGCCGGTCACACCGTGGTCATCGGAGATCAGGAATATGTCCTTCACCTGATCCCGTCCGGCATTCTTCATCCCGACAAGAAGTGCATGATCGGCAACGGTGTCGTGATTGATCCCGCCGCCCTGATGCAGGAAGTCGAAGACCTGGAACAGAAGGGGATCCGTCTGGACGGCCGCTTTTATATCAGCAAGAATGCCCATCTGATCATGCCGTATCATCTTGCGCTGGAAAAATGGAGTGAGCTCTCCAAAGGGGACAGGAAGATCGGCACAACCGGCCGGGGGATCGGTCCCACCTATTCTGACAAGATGGCGAGGATCGGCTTTCGAGTCTCGGACCTGCTGTATCCCGACCTGTTCCGAAAGAAGCTAAAATCCAACCTGAGCTATTACAATCCCCTGATCAAGGCGCTTTATCGCGGCGAAGAAATCAAGGCGGAACCGATTCTCAGGGATTACAGCCGCTATGCAGAAAGGATCCGCTCATGGGCTTCGGATGTCTCCCTTTTAATTCATGAGAGCATGAATAGGGGAGAGCATATCCTCTGCGAGGGGGCGCAAGGGACGCTTCTGGACGTGGACCATGGCACGTATCCCTTCGTGACCTCTTCCAATTCCACAGCCGGAGGGGCCTGCACCGGCCTCGGGTTCGGCCCTTCAAAGGTGGATCATGTCATCGGCATCGTCAAGGCCTATACCACGCGTGTGGGAAGCGGGCCGTTTCCATCCGAGGTCACAGGGGATCTGGAACAAAGGTTCCGAAGCATCGGTAAGGAGTTCGGCGCTTCCACCGGGCGTCCAAGGCGATGCGGGTGGTTTGATGCACTGGTGGTCCAGTATTCGGTCCGTATCAATGCCCTGTCAAGCTGCGCGCTCACCAAGCTCGATGTCCTGGACGGCTTCGATCCCATACCGATCTGCACGGGCTATCGTTACAAGGGGGCGATGATTAAGGAGTTCCCCACAGAAAGCGCTGTCCTGGAGGCATGCGAACCGGTCTACGAAGAATTCCCGGGTTGGAAGTGCAGTACCGTGGGAGTCAAAGACTTTCAGAAACTTCCTGAAAAAGCCCGGAATTATATCAAAAGGCTGGAAGATCTGATCAGAGTCCCTTTCTCCCTCATCTCTACCGGGCAGAAAAGGGAAGAAACCATTCTCATCGGCAATCCTTTTCATTAATGCCTATCACCAAAGGTACGGTAAACCCCATCCTGACCAGTTTCAGTGCCACACTGGCACTGGTTCCTTCGCCGGGTCAGCCCCTCCATACGCCCCCATAATGATAAGATCATTCATTCTTGATTGAGTTGTAAAATCAGGTTGTGAAAGAGAGGGAGTGTATGGGAAAGGGGCAATACATAATTATCGAAGTCGGAGCAGAGAGTTCTCTGATTTTGGAATGAGGGGTTGATTATTTTTCCTGAGGGCTTCTCTAAAATAACAAAATACCTAAGCCTGACCCACGCTATTTCCTGGTATCCACGGAATTCCGCCCCAATGTAAAGGTTTGCCGTTCAATTGAAAATGTTATCCCACAGGTTTCCTTTCAATATTTCTACAATAGTAATAATAAGCATAACTATTGCAATGAAAAGTCCCGCTTGCACTCGATGGCTTTCCTGAGAAGTTTTCAAAAAATGACCGTAGTTTTCGAGGCGGCCATGGACAGTGTCTATTAGCTCGGATAAACCAAAATCACGCAGTTTTTTGGAGCCCCTTATCGATATCTCCGATTTTAAATATGGTATTATATTAGATGAAAAATCCTCGCAAGGAGAGAGCGTTCTTGCTTTGTTTACGATTTCCCTTAGTTCGCCCAACCTAATAACATTAAGAAACATCGTTATCGGATTGCATATTGCAAATATTCTTCCTGTTTTTCTAAGTATAAATCTACATACCTTTAATAATTTTGATTTACTTGTTCTTGCCGCCTTCACAAGACCACACAAGGAATCCCTGAGAACTCTGCTCTTATGCCGCTCCAAATACAACTCCAACTTTTTTAAGTTTCCAAGAACACTCTGCACTTGCAGAAACGAATTGACGCGTCTTGACACATACTCCTCGAGTTCTTTATTGAAACTACTGACAGACTTCCATGTAGCCATTATGGATTCGATACAAAAAATCAGCGTGTTGTATGGTCGGTCTAAAGAAGCTTCTCCTTCTACTTTGGTTCGCGTACCCGCCGCAACAAACCCCCGCCTTTCAATAAGCATTGCATCTTGTTTCCCCCTAGTCAGGGAATTATCTCGTAAATACTTAGTCCCATTTCTTAGGTCCGTTAGGAATTCTTTGGTTTGCGTGGCAATTGCCAATAAAACCTGTCCTGCTATATCATTGTATTTCCCTGTCTTAGGGTTGATAAATGCTTCTGGATTGTCATATATCTTTACCCCTATATAGGGTGAAACATATAGATAAGAATGCCTATTTGTATATGTAATGTTTTCGAATCTTTCTACGATCTCATATCTGTCAGGTGGCTCCGGTTTAGGGACGATTCGGTGAATCCGCAATATGCTGGCCTTTTCTCTAGCACCTGGTTGTGCCAAACACTCAAAGAAACGACTGAAGGTTGCGTTGGCAATATTGTATGCAACAATATTCAATATGCCTGTTTTTTTGTCACCAACTCGTTTCTTTTTTTCACCTTTTTGTTGTTCTTTAGGGCCAAACTCTTCTGCAACCAGATTCGGAAACTTGATAAGCGTTATCAAATCATAAGGATTCAGAGCAACACCAACACCCTTAGAATTGTTTTTTGGATATAACTTGATCTTTATTCTTATGCTAATTGAGCCCGTTGAAAAAATCTTCAACTCTGAGTTTAGATTTAGCCTTATTTCGTTGATATCATGACACTCAGAATATTCACCGTCTTCTCTTTTTATATGAAAAACTATTTCCTCTGGAAAATGTTCTTCTCTATCGAGTATCGATTTAATAGGGTCAAGGAAAGTGACTTCATTGTCGACGTATGTTTGCCTGAGCCTCCAACATCCAATCACAGCTCCCTGAATAAACGTATTATCAACAAATGGAGAAAGGTTCTGGTCTTCCATTTTTTTATAAGAAAACGCACAACATTTTCGTAAGGCCTCCTCAATTTGGTCATGATACCTTTGGTCCAGGCATTTTTTAAATAAACTTTTCTGATATTCCGTAAGCCTTGAAAGTTTAAAAGTATTGTTTTCAACGTTATATTCAACTTTTCCTTCCAGATCGCGTGGTATTTCCTTAATTAACGCACTCCCTCCCTCTTGCTTAGTGCCAAGGTTTATACTCAACCATGGAGTCTTCGTACAGTCCCTGCAAGTGCCAAGCAGATTTTTTAAATACTCGTCCTTTTCAAAATAATATCTATCCAAAGAGATAGGAATCTCTGTTTCTTGCCTCCTAGTTACTGCATCCCTCTCAGCATTGCGGTTACCAGGTATTTTCGGCACAACGCCCGTTCCTTTTTCCCAAGCATATGTCTCGATGTCATTGTAAATATCTAACTTTCCGTCCAGATTAACCGTGAAGATAAAAGTAAACTCCGGGCGGTCTATGAGAACGCTTTGTATGAGAGAATCGTATGGCACGTCTACTACCTTCCACACTTAATCTTATAAATCATAGGCTGTTAGAGTATTATAACCCCATGCATCCACAAAAAAACGCCTTTCGCTTCAACCCACCCATCATTGAAACAATTGGCGGTTCATTATATTGTACACTCCTCTTCCTGAGGAAAAGACAGCATCCAGCCATCAGCTGTCAGTTAAATTAGAACAAATAGGAACAACGCCCATTAAACAATCAAGACGCCAACATAAAGAGCTGACCCTCCCCATCCCCTTGCTGCTTTATTCATATCAACCTGAAAGTATTAAGTCAAGTGTAATGTTTTTGACACGGTTTGTTTGACAAAATAGGTATGATTGTTGAGAGTGGTTTCCTGCGGATGAGATGCAGTCAGTCGAATGATGATGGTGTATTGAAAAAGAAACTGAACGAGATAAAAAAAATCACCAGCCATTTAAAGAAAACGGCCCCAACAAAGAGTAAGTGAATTTCTCATGATAAAAGGGGAGAGGGTTAACGAGGTAAAGAGGTTCGTGGTGTTTGAGTGAGTGAGTGCAAAATCAGGTTGTGAAAGAGAGGGAGTGCCAGGAAAAGGAATCAGGTCAATACCCAATTATCAAAGTCAGATCAGAGAGAGTTCCCTAATTTGAAGGTTTGTACCGGGAAGTTCATTAAGGATTTACAACTGGGGGTTCTGAGGGAGGATTTGAAGTTATCGTTGGATCCTTTTTTTCTAACGGTCTTTTGACATCTTTTGATCCAGTTGATTGATTTAGCCCTTGAGCTTCTTCAACTTTGTCTTTTGTTTTGTCAGTTAATACCCATTTATTAACAATAGGAAGCCCCTTTATAAAGTCATATTGACTGCAATAGATACCAAAGCAGAAAAACAAGGAAACTATTATGAGAATAACCCACCATAGTTGACAACTCACATGCTTCCGAATCCAATCAAATGATATATTTCTTGAATGCAACATAATACCTTCATTCTTGTCTGATATTACAGCAGAATCTTTAGTTGGGATCTCTTTTTCTAAAATATCATCGATAGGTTGATCAACAGACTCGCAGGATAAAAGATCCGAGATGGATTTCAAATAGGATTTCATTCTCTCTAAGCTTGGATCTTCTTCACTAATTCTTTCTTCTATTCGAGTCCTCTGGTCGGCTGCAAAAGAGCAATAGAAGCTCTCCGAATTTTTTGCAATATTTATATAAGCTCGGAGTGTGCTTAAATATGGCTCAACATATACATCCGGCATTCGATAAGGAGACAACGCTATTCCAACAAAATAACTCAATCTCTTGAATGAATAGTTTTTCCGCAGAATACAAAAACCAATCTTAACCCAATTATAGTCGTCAGGTTCATCAGAAGTGACTCTTGATTCCAAGAGTCTTAGAATGCATTCTGCCAAGTGATCAGGTATTGCATGTAGCAGTTGGTATTCGTCGACTGCCCCCATAATTCCGTGCAACTTCTGTACAGAGAGCTTATCTTCATGTCTAACCAAAATATCACTTAAAATGCTGCATGACTGTCCTTGTTCGCCCCACGCATATAATGCGTCAAGAACTAATGCACACACCAACCCGCTGTCATCTCTAACTCCCAGCAGCGTTTCTTCAAAACACTTATAAGAATCCTCAGTCTTTATCATTTCACCCCTTTGTTATCTGCTTAAGAGATGTTTCAACATAATCATAATAACCTTTGTCTGTTTCACATAAGTAATAAGGCAAATGGCTCTCGTAATAACATTCTAGTTTTATTGGTTCGCCTTTTAGTTCTCTCTTGCACTGATTGGACAGATGTTTTGTTTCCTTTAGTGCATTCTGTCTGGCAACAAAAGTTAATATGACCAACTCATGATTTTTGGGTGCATATCGTCTAACTATCTTCACAAGTTCTCTCGTGCGTTGCCCTATATTGAGTGCTAGTGAATATACAAGTATCCTTTTATGACCGTCTAAAGAGTTTTTTATGTCTTGTCTACTTGGACTCTCTGCTATAGTTATAATTTTTATGTCCTCTTTAAGCACTCTTGCAATTCTTGAAAATGCATTGGCCGTATCGTTGTCCTGTATAACAAGAGCAGAGAATCGATACTTTTCAAATATTGCTCGCAAATAATGATATAGGTGGCTTTCATTTGTGATCAGTTTCTCAGCATCCTCCTTCAAGTCAACTGTATGTGAATAGCATGATCTCACATTTGCAGTAACACCCTCTGTAGATAGGAGACGACTCTTACCAGGAATATACTGAGTCTTGACATAGCATAATGAATTAATCATGTCCCAAAATAACAGAAACGCCTCATTTCCATTGCATTTATACCTCTGCTTATGTTCCTCTTCTCTGATCAAACTAATATCTTTCAGGGTTTTTTCAACAAAAAAGAAGAAGCGTGTTTTTTTATCGGTTTCAGCGACTTGAAGAAATTTGGGAGTTTGAACTGAATCGTTTAGGATGAATGTAAAAATTCCATTAAGTTCTTTAACTTGGGATCTTATAAATCCTGCCAACTTCTTAATGAATTTCCCTTCATTGATGGCGTCAGTAATGATAACAACTCTGTCACCTGAGTCTAACTGATTAAATGGGAATAAAATAGGGCTACCAAAGTAATTCATAATTCGAACAACAGAAACGTCAGAAAACATTTTGGGAATGAGGTCACATAAAGCATTCTCTTTCCCATTGTCCAGCACTATTATCTTATTAAACTCTATATTTTCTAAACACTGTCGTATATATGACAGTAACTTGAAGGCGAAGGTATCCTTATGTACAAAAATATTGCCGATCGAGTGATATTCTAAAAACGGATGACCATAATGTGCATAATTACTATGTGTGGTATCTATTCCTCCTCGGTCAATCATCGCACTTTCAAACTGTCCAACCAATGCTCTCATGATGTCCGCAAAAATCTTTTTTCGATGCAATCTAAAGCCAACATTGCCACTACTTGTTTTCCTAAATAGCATAGATTCTTTCAAGTATTCTGACAACTCACCTTCGTCTACCTTGAATTTATCACAATACTCCGATACATTAAATTCCGGGCGGTGTGCTAAAGTTAGTTGAAATTTAAAGTAGCGGCTCCTAAAATGGTTGTG
>CAKKPE010000101.1 GCA_919901565.1 bacterium | reverse complement strand
CCCAATGCGGTTCTTCATAAACTATGCTGCATTATATAAGGCGTTATGTATAAAACTTCCTCCGGAAAGAAAAAATGAGGCGTGTGGAATGTGTCATTCAGCCGTCCGTGATAATCTCGGTAAGGTTGGCGCCTTTGTAGTCTTACTCGAAAGCCGTTACAATAAAGAGATTAAAGACTTTAACGTCATCAGGTTTTATGCCATTGGGTTCTTCTTTATGGCCGCGATATTCATCGGATTTTATGTCAGGCAGGAGATCATAAAACCTTTAAGGAGACTCAGGGATGCGGCAAGAGAGGTGGGGCAAGGGAGTTTCGATGTAAGACAAATCGACATAAAGAGCAACGATGAGATAGGAAGGCTTTCAGAGAGTTTCAATGAGATGTCCCGAAGCCTCAATGAATTGTTTGCTCATAACTCAAGATATGCTTCAATTATTGGGGCAACATCGGACTTTGTGGCGACAGCCTTGCCGGACGGACGCGTGAATTCCTACAATAGAGCAGCACGGAAAATGCTGGGCATCGGCGAAAATGAGGACATCTCGAATATCCGCATTCCTGATACCCATCCGGAGTGGGCCAAGAGGCTTGTATTGGACGAGGGAATCCCGGCAGCCATCCGAGACGGAATATGGAGCGGAGAGACCGCATTTCTGGACCGCGGCGGCAGGGAAATTCCGGTTTCGCAGGTGATCATCGCCCATAAAAATGCAAGAGGAGAAGTCGAGTTCTTATCCACCATCGCCCGTGACATCACCGAACGAAAGGCCATGGAAGCCCAGCTCCGGCAGTCTCAAAAGATGGAAGCCATAGGGCGGTTTGCCGGGGGTATTGCCCATGATTTCAACAACCTGTTAACGGTCATGATCGGACACTCCGAATTACTTTTGCTCCACCAGAAGCCGGGATCTCCCGAATACAACAGCATCATAACTATTCAGGAAACGGCAAACCGTGCCAAAGAGCTCACCCGTCAGCTATTGGCTTTCAGCCGCGAGCAGGTGCTTGAACCCGTGGTTTTGGATCTCAATGAGGTCCTCCGAGGAATGAGCAGGATGTTCTCCCGCCTCATGAGCGAAAATGTGGAACAGCATCTTGATCTCGACCCCGCTGTTAAAAAGATCAAGGCCGGTCCCAGTCAAATCGAGCAGGTCATTCTGAATCTTGTGGTCAATGCGCAGGACGCCATGCCTGATGGAGGCAAACTGACCATCTCAACCAAAGACCGCTGTTTGGATGAGGCGTATTGCCGTCTGCACGTTGGGGTAATGCCGGGCGCGTATGTCCTTCTCTCCATCTCCGATACAGGGGTCGGAATGACGGATCAAGTCAGAGAACATATCTTCGAGCCTTTTTATACCACAAAGGGTCCGGAAGAAGGCACAGGCCTCGGGCTCTCGACGGTCTACAGGATTGTGAAACAGATGGGCGGACATATTTACGTCTATAGTGAAGTGGGTCATGGGACGGTTTTTAGAATCCACCTGCCGGCCCATAATGAAGCCGATCAAGAGGAAACGCCTGCCGCACCGATTGAGAGCGAAGGGATGCCGGGAGGTCAAGAAACCATTCTCGTGGCGGAAGATGACCCATCTCTTCTCGAGCTTGCCGTGCACATATTGGAGAGACTGGGTTATACGGTTCTCTCTGCATGCGACGGCGAAGAAGCGATGGCCAAGGCCCGGGAATATCAGGGAAGGGTGGATCTCCTGTTAACCGACGTTGGCCTGCCCGGTAAAAAAGGCTTTGAGATTGCTGAAGAGATCAAGGAGAAATATCCCGAATTGAAGGTTCTTTTCATGTCCGGATATGCGGACGATCGTCTGGCTCAGCCAGGGGCGCCCAAGGAACCGCTACTTTTCCTGCCCAAGCCATTCACGCCATCCTCCATGGCACGGAAAGTCAGAGAGGTGTTGGACAGTTGAGCGTATTAGCCTCCATGGGTTCACGGAGATGTGCTCATGGCCAACGTCGAAGCAGGAAAAATTCAGAAAATCCTAATGTACCGCAGTGATTCCGCCGATAAGAGAAAAAATATCTTGAAGAAGGGCTAAAAATTCGGCATGATAACAGAAAATGGAGGCCGGGTGACGGCGCTACGGAGTTATCTCATGGTTCCCTCTCCCTTGATGAGAGAGGGTAAGGGAGAGGGTGAATCGATATGAAAGAGAGGCTGAACTTTTTTGCAAAAAGCCTCAGAAGACACTCAACTGATACAGAACAGTTATTATGGCAATGCTTGAGAGCGAAACGATTCGAAGGATTCAAATTCAGACGACAGCAACCTATTGGGAAATATATCGTTGATTTCGTATGTTTTGAAAAGAAAATAGTTATTGAGTTGGATGGTGGGCAGCATGCATACTCTTCAGAAAGGCAGAAAGATCATGAAAGGGATACGTGGTTCAAAGCACAAGGGTTTAAGGTGTTATGGTTCTGGGACAACGAGGTATTGACAAACACTCATTCGTGGGCGGGACGCCGGGGACGCGCAGGAAGGTGAAGAGGTGTTTCTGATCGTGACCGACCAGGTATGTCCGCAGGGTTTCGGCGGGTTTAAACCGAAGCGGTTGCTTGCCGATACGCGTAAGTTCCATCCCGAGTTGCCGTTCCGCGGACCGATGCCGGTCGATATGGAAGAAAGCGAGATCGTCATTGCCCGCAA
>CAKKPE010000100.1 GCA_919901565.1 bacterium | reverse complement strand
ATCGGGATTGACCGGGTGGTCATGCTCCTGACCGGCAACGAATCCATACGCGATGTGATCCTCTTCCCGCAGATGCGTCCGGAAACCAGGAGTCCCTTGTCCGACGAACAGACTGCTTCGCCGGTCGTAGACCCATAGGGAGGAGACCATGCCATGAGCAAGTACGAACTCTTTATCGGCCTCCGGTACATGAAATCCAAGCGCAAAAACGCCTTCGTCTCCCTGATCACTATGATTTCCATTGTCGGCGTCACCGTAGGCGTGATGGCCCTGATCATCGTCCTCGCGGTAATGAACGGATTTGAGGAGGACCTCAAGTCAAAGATCCTCGGAACCAACTCCCATGTCGTGGTGCTGCAGGTCGGCAAAGACGGGATGTCAGGGTACCCGGAAATCATGGAAAAGATCAGGAAGGACCCGCGTGTGGTTTCAGCGACCCCTTTTGTCCTGAACCAGGTTATGCTGACCAGTCAGAATAACGTTTCAGGCGTCGTGCTCAGAGGGATCATCCCCGAAGAGGAAGGCCGGGTCACGGATATCACCAGGAATATGGTCGAGGGAGACATCATGGCGCTCTCGCCGAAACCCGGGAAGCCCGATCAGAGCGAGGTTTACGGCATTGTGATCGGCCGGGAACTCTCCGGATCCTTAGGCACCTATCTCGGAGATCCGGTCAATGTGGTCTCCCCCCTTGGCCGGATCACCCCCCTCGGCATGGTCCCCAAGATGACGCAGTTCCGGGTCGTGGGGATCTTCGATTCCGGGCTGTATGAGTACGATACCGGCCTCGCCTATATCTCCCTCCCGAATGCACAGAAATTTTTCGACATGGGTGACCGGGTGACCGGCATCGAGATCAAGCTTGATAATATCTATGCGGCAGAGGACGCAAGAAACAGGATTCAGAAGGCGCTTGGCCCTGATTACTGGGCCAAGGACTGGATGCAGATGAACCGCAACCTCTTTTCAGCCCTGAAGCTGGAAAAGATCACCATGTTCATCATTCTCTCCCTGATCATCCTTGTGGCCGCCCTGAACATCATCAGCACCCTGACCATGGTGGTCATGGAAAAAGGCAAAGAGATCGCCATCCTGAAATCCATGGGCGCACGGAGAAAAAGCATCATGCAGATCTTCATGGTGGAGGGACTGATCATCGGGTTCCTGGGCACCACCTTCGGATGCCTGTTCGGGCTTGTCGTGGCCTTGAACCTGGAGACGGTCGTCGGCTTCATCGAGAAGCTCTTCCACTTTAAGATTATAGACAGTTCGGTCTACTATATCGACAAACTCCCTTCACAGGTCAACCCCATGGATGTCTTTCTGGTCGTTCTCATCACCTTCCTGATCAGCCTTTTCTCCACGATCTACCCCTCATACAAGGCCTCCAAACTCGACCCGGTCGAGGCAATCCGGTATGAATAGCTCCTCCAGGGATGTCCATACTTTCGATTATCTCATAGGATAAAAACAACATTAAAAACTTATTGACAATGATCATAATTTTCTTTAGACTGGTCTAACAACTAGTCTAATAGATAGGAGTGCCACGTTGAAAAAAGTCGGTTCCTATGAAGCTAAAACCCATCTATCCCGTCTTCTTGATGAGATTTCTCGGGGCGAGACCATCTCGATTACAAAAAAGGGGGTCCCTGTCGCCATGTTGATCCCTTTCCCATCAAAAGACAAACCTGACCCAAAAGTTACCATTCAAAAACTGAGGGCCTTTCGCAAAGGAATCTCATTGGGCAAACTTTCCATTCGAAAGATGATCGATGAAGGGAGACGGTTTTGAAACGTTTTGTACTGGATTGTTCCGTTACAATGGCCTGGTGTTTTGAAGATGAAGCCGACAAATATTCAGAGGCCGTACTGGATCAACTCGCTGAGGGTGAATGTGTTGTCCCTTGTCTCTGGTCTTTGGAAGTGGCCAATGTCTTAGTGGTAGGCGAACGTAACAAACGATTAACCAAGGCACAATCCTCACGGTTCGTGGAACTTTTAAGTGATCTACCCATCCATGTAGATAAGAACACATCCGAACGAGCGTTAACAGGAATACTGCCCATCGCTCGAGAGCATTCCCTTTCATCCTACGATGCCGCCTATCTGGAACTGTCTATGCGTGAAGGCCTGCCGATGGCAACTCAAGATCAGCGTTTAAAAAAAGCGGCTATCAAATGCGGAGTCCGTGTTTTATAACCGCATCCTGAATCGCCGCTGGAATTCCAATCGATTCGTTCTCCGGCTTGCACCGAAAGAGTTGGCAACTGATCCTAAGGCAGATTCTTTTTCATTTGTCTTTACGAGCCTTTAGATAAGCAATGAAGTCCTTGTATTTCAAGAAGGCTTGGGGGGTCGAACAAGGCTTGGGGGGTTAATGAAAGGCTTGGGGGTCAGGTCTTGCGGCTTGCATGCTATCATCAGGCGGCTCCTCCAGAAGGGAAAGGGGATAAGTCAAATCGCAAGACCTGGCCCCCATGACTCTGCCGGCCCCCATGACTCTGCCGGGGCTTGCCGGCTATCGGGTTCAGCTTGCTGACCTGGTCCAAGACATCCGGCAG
>CAKKPE010000099.1 GCA_919901565.1 bacterium | reverse complement strand
TCACCTCCATGGCAAGAGTATATGTTAGTTTCATCTTGATTGCAACATGGAATAAGTAAGCCCAAGATTCGTGTAGGCCTCGGCGAAATCGGGTCGAAGCCGCAGGACTTCCATGAACTCCGCAATGGCCCCGTCCAGGTCCCCGAGAACCGAGAGAATCATCGCCAGGTTGGCCCGTGCGTCGATCCGTCCCGCATCCAACTCGAGCGCGCGGCGGCAGCTCTCGAGCGCTTCGCGGGGCCGGCCGGCCTCGTACCTGGCGTAGCAGAGATACTCGTGAGCGGCTGCGCTTGTGGGCGACTTTTCAGCCGTATCCGTCCAAAGACTGAGACTGTCCGCCCATACCCGATTGCGAGTTACGCTCCCTGCCGTATACGAGAGAAGCAGAAACCCCGCCAAAACCGCCACCCAGACCGTACCCCAAGGCCATCGATCCCTCACCCGCTGCATCCCAAGAGCAAGCAAGATAGCGAAACCGAGCGAGGGGAGGTAGAGATAGCGTTCCGCAAAGACGCCTTCACCCAGTGCAGGGATGTAGAGCACCGGAAGGAGGGGAAGGACAACAAAGGCAAGTCCCGTCACGACTACCGGACGGCGGCGAAAAGACCATGCCATAGCGGCCACCGCCACGCACGCGGCAACGGCTGGAATCAGACGCGTGTCGAAAACAAAGTCGACCGGAGAGAATACGTGCAGGGCGTTGAGACGGACAGGCAGAAGCATCTTGTAGAGATAATCCGCAAACAGGTCCAGCGCGCTCAGGAGCGGAGCCGGGCCGGCGTATCGGCCATGGCTTGCAGCGGGCACAAAACCGCCGAGGGCCCGGATCCGCAGCAGAACGTACAACACGGCGGCGAACGCAAGCGGCCACAATCTCTTTACCAGACGAGGCCATTCGGTGACCCGGTATGCGCGCCGAAACGCCGCCTCATAGATCACGATCAAGGGGAGGAGCATCAGAGCCGGCTCTTTACAGAGAGCGGCCGCGAAGAAGAACAGGCCGGCCAAAGCATATCCCATGGTTCCCCTTGAGTCGGCCCTCACGTAGAAAAAAAACGCCCACAAGGCAAAAAACACGAACGATAAGTCGGTGATACCCGCCAGCCAGGCCACGGACTCGGTATGGATCGGATGAGTTGCGAAGAGGAGGCCTACTACGAACGGTACGAACTCATTGCCCGCCGTGCATGACGTATCCCGCTTGGCCAACTCTCGAACGACAAGGTAGGCCAACACGGAAACCATGGCATGCAGCAGCACGCTGACGAGGTGAAATCCCGCCGGACGAAGGCCGCAGAGATGGTAGATCACCATATTGATGACGTGCATCAGCGGACGGTAGTAGCTCGTCGAAAACTTGGGGTCGAAGCCGGCCGCATGAGAGCTGAAAATCTCGGGCAGAAAGCGCACATCTTTGATCCAACGGTTTTGAACGATATTTTGCATGTCGTCGAAGACAAAACCGTTCCACAGCGTGTTGGCAAAGACCGCCGTAGCCGCCAGAAAGACCACGGATGCCCTGTCCGGCCTGAACCGGAACCGTCCGTGGATCTTCCTCATATCCGGCTGAACCGGGCCGGCTATTCCAGGCATGCAGCACCACCTATGCAGTCCGATAAAAAAACGTCCTGCCTATTCCTCAGATAATTTTTTCTTGCGTTGAGCGGCGGCTTCCAGACCAAGACGGGCCTCGGGAAAATCCGGTTTGATCCGGAGCGCTTCGGAAAAGTACTGAATGCTTTCATCGTATTTCCCCTGCCTCGCCAGGGCCGCGCCCAGGCTGTAATGCCCCTCGGGAAAATCCGGTTTGATCCGGAGCGCTTCGGAAAAGTGCTTGATGCTTTCATCCAGTTTTCCCTGCCTGCCCAGGGCAACACCGACCTCGAGTTGAATGTCCGCATGGCCCGGGTCCAGACGGAGACCCTCGGAATAATGCTCAATGGCCTGGTCAACCTTTCCCTGCTCCATGAAAACAAATCCAAGGTTGAAATGAGCGTCGGCAGAATCGGGCTTGACCTGCACGGCCCGGGCTGAATAATGAACGGCCTCATGGAGTTTACCCTGCCTGGCCAGGGCATTGCCCATGCCGATCAGCGCATCCGGATCATCGGCCCAGACCCTCAGAACCTGAGAGTAATGGTAAACCGCCTCGTCCAGCCGGCCGATCTCAACAAGATTCGTTCCAAGATTCTGATGAGCAACATAGTTATCGGGAACTGCATCAATGGCGTGGCTGAAGAGGGTGATGCTGTTTTGCCAGTAGCTCAACTGGATCCAGGTCCGGGCCCCGAAGGCCGAGAGAATAAAAAACGCCAAAACGGTCACAGCGACACTGTAAGAGCGGCCGCGGCCGGCAATGAGCCATGCGCCCCATGCGATCATGATAAAAAGACCGATGAGCGGGATATAGGTGTACCGGTCCGCCACGGCCTGGAGTCCGACCTGCACCAGGCCGATAACCGGCACGAGCGTTACCAGAGACCACAGCCAGCCCACAAGGAAATATGGATGCCTTCGTGCGGTTCGAATAACCAGGAAGGATATCGCTCCCAGCAGCAGGACCGCCGTCAGTCCCTGCAATACCGTCAGCGTCGCTGGGAGCGGATAAATCACGGCCAGATGCAAGGGCCAGATCATCCTGCCCAGGTAGACGACGTAAGCCCACAGCACATTGACCGCCCGGAAAATGAGCGGTACGTTTTTGAGGGATGCCACGGCCCTGACTTCTTGCTGGGCATACAAGGTGATGATGCCGGAGGCAAAAGACAGGGCCAAGAAAGGAATCTTCTCCAATATCAGGCGCCAGCAGAGCGAGTTTGGGCCCGCAGCCTGGGGGCCCGGTTCTCTTCGCGGGCGGAGCCGCCCCAGGGGCCAGTAGTCAAGAAGAAACAGTACAAACGGAAGCGTCACAAGCATGGGCTTGGACATCAGGCCGAGGACAAAGGCACACAGGGTGACGAGGTATCTCACACGCCCGGGGTGCTTCACATACTCATGGTAAGATATCAAGGTCAGCATCCAGAAAAATGCGCTCAGAACGTCCTTGCGCTCGGCCGCCCATGCCACAGACTCCACATGGAGAGGATGAAGCGCAAAGAGCGCAGCCACAAACAAACTGGGCCATACGGCTCCTGTCATGCGGCTGAGAAGAAAAAAAAGCAAACCCGTGCCGGCCACATGAAATAAAAGATTGATGAGGTGATGCCACCTGGAGTTCAAACCGAACATTTCGACATCCAGCATGTGGGACAGCCACGTGAGCGGATGCCAGTTCCCCGCGTGCATAGCGGTGAAGGCCCATAGGATGCTTTCCCGCGTCAGTCCAGCTTTTACTTGGGGGTTTTCAGTAACGTATAATCTATCATCGTAGCTGACGAACTCATGATGACTCACCTGCCGGTAAACTGCAAAGGTAACGATCATGAGAAAAAGGCAAATCCATGTCTTATGATTCATAACGTCCTGCTCGGCTTGAAAAGTCATTCAGCACCCTTGCTCTCGGGTGCCGGAAGTCCTCATGGACTCGGGCTGATTTGATTCAGCAGATCCCCGGCCAGCCCGGGATCGAGCGTTCGCAGCTGCTGGACCGCATCGAGCGCCTCCCGCTGTCTCCCCAGTTCCGCGTTGAGCAGTCCCAGCCGGTACCAGGAGGCGGCATGGCCGGGCCTGACCCGCACCGCCTCGTTCAGTGCCTCAACCGCCTCGGGGAGCTCTCCTGCCCTGGCGTAGACCATACCGAGGTTGTACCAGGCAACGGGATCGTCGGAGCGGAGCTGCGCCGCCTGCCGAAAAGCGGCGGTTGCCTCCGGGATACGGCCCGAGCCCTGGTACGCTATGCCGAGATTGTTCCAGGCCGCTGCATAGTCAGGCTTGAGCCTAACGGCCTCACGGCAGGCTTCAATCGCTTCAGTGAGCTGCCCTGTTTTTCCATACAAGGAACCCAAATTGAACCAGGCCGCCGCATCATCCGGAGCAAGCCGCACAACTTCAAGAAGGGCGTCCGCCGCCTCGGGCATACGGCCCTGCGCCTGATAGACAGCGCCCAGGTTGCTCCATGCATTGGCGTAGCCTGGCTTGAGGCGTAGCGCTTCCTCAAGGGCGCCGGCCGCATTGGACAAATCCCCGCGTTCCCTCTCCCAAACACCGAGATTGTACCAGGCGGTCTCGTCTTTGGGGCAAAGCCGCAAGGCCTCCCGCGTGTGAAAGATGGCTTCGTCGGCATTCCCCTTGCGGCCGAGCAAGTCGCCGAGGCTCACGTGCGCCATGCAGTTGTCCGTGGTCACGCTGAGGGCATGACGGAAGAGGGTCTCGTGGTCCTTCCAGTAACCGATCTGCCGCCAGGTCAGGCCCGTAAGAACAATGATCACCAGCAGTGACGCGGCCCGGACCGCCTGCGTGCGGATCCGCCAGCGCCCAAGCCGCTCCGGGACTTCCCAGGCAACCATAATAAAAATTCCTGTGAGAGGGATATACGTATAACGGTCTGCAATCGACTGCGCTCCCACCTGCACCAGTCCGATCACGGGGACCAGCGTCCCGGCGAACCAGAACCAGCCGACCGCAAGCCACGGTGACCGGCGGATTCTCAGCAGCACGAAAAGGGTGATCAGGAGGAGAAGGAGACAAGCCCCGGCGACCTGCCACACCGGTATGGCCGAGCCGGGGTACGGATAGAAGACCGACAGCGACCCGGGCCAGAAGGTCTTCCCGAGGTACCGAACGTAGGCGATTGCGGCGTTGGACAGACGGGCCCCGAACCCCAGGGAGAGGTCTGCCATGGCTTCACCGCGCCTCTGAGCCACCACGGTCACAACGCTCGAGGCCGCTGAGAGCAGCAATAGCGGGACCTTTTCCACGAGCAGCCGCGGCACAGGGGCCGGACCCGGTCCGGGAACGGACGCAAGGACGCCGCCCATGCGCCCGAGCGGCCAGTAGTCCAGAAGCAGGAGCAGAAAAGGCAGGGTCACCATCATCGGCTTGCAGAGGAGCCCGAGGGCGAACAGGAAAACCACCCACGCATACCGCCGGATACCGGGGCGCTCCGCGTAGCGGACATAGGCCAGGAGGGCCAGCAATCCGAAGAAACCGCTGAGAACATCCTTGCGCTCTGCCACCCAGGCCACCGACTCCACATGAAGGGGATGAAGCGCGAACAGGGCCGCGACAAAGGCACTGCGCCGCTTGGCGCCGGTCATCCGCAGCAGGACCAGGAAGAGAAGGACGGTGTTGGCGGCGTGGAAAAGGACGTTGACCAGGTGGTGGCCCCCGGGGTGAAGGCCGAAGAGCTGGACATCGAGCATGTGTGAGAGCCACGTGAGCGGGTGCCAGTTGGCCGCGCTCATGGCCGTAAAGGACCACGCCAGGCCGTTCCAGGATAGCCCATCCTGCACCATCGGGTTCTCGGTGACGTACAGGTTGTCATCGTAGTAGAGGAACTCATGGCCCCCGACCCGAGCAAAGACGAGCAAGGTCGCAAGGGCCAGCAAAAGGGCAATCGTGAGAGGGGAACGGAAGTGGCCCATGGTCTTCATTCAGCCGGCATCCTCGGACATTTGATTCAAAGCTCCGTGACCATAGGCATGATAAATCAAATTCTTCCCGATCAAAAGAAAAAAGTGAACCGCCGCACCGGAAAGAGGGCATAGATGCCTTTCGTATCTATGCTGAGACGTCCAGCTATATTCTGGTAATATCACCAACAACTTCTGGGAATTTCACCATTCTGGTCTGGACGAATCTGAATGTTAACAGCTCTTTTGGCTTAAAAACCCCCTACAGATGGCCGATCATAGTTTCGGCCGTCATTGGCATAGTTCTTGCATTATTTTCGTAGAGAAGTTTGACAGGGTGTGCGACAAATTTATGGGTAGAACCGTCAAGCGCATGCCCTGTTTTCCC
>CAKKPE010000098.1 GCA_919901565.1 bacterium | reverse complement strand
GTCAAACTCTGCGAGTCCCCCGGCAGAGCCGGGGGTTTACCTAAGTGCTAATTATATCGGAGAGACTTTTCAAAGAGAAGCTTCTTCGGTCATTTTATTCTACATGATTCTTTTGGCTTGGGAAAAACGGTTTGGCCCAGAGAAGCAGTGTGGAGCTGAAGACCACGGTGATGCACCCTCCCTCCTGGAAGATGACCGCAAGAACGGGGGTAAGCAGGCCCAGGCTCCCGAGAGTCAGCCCGATGACATTGTAGATGATGGAAAAGAAGATATTCATCTTGATGCGTCGGACCACCTTCTTGGACATCCAGATGAATTCCGCAACCCGTGAGAGGTCATCGGTCATCAGGGTCACATCCGCGGTATCAATGGCCACGTCCGTGCCCCCTGCACCCATGGCGATCCCCACATCGGCCAGGGCCAGTGCCGGGGCATCGTTGATCCCGTCGCCGATCATCCCGACCTTTTGCCCTTCGCCCTGAAGGCGCCTGACATAATCCTGCTTCTGTTCCGGGAGGAGCCCGGCCTGGAAATCGTCCACGCCGATAGCTGCGGCCACGGACCGGGCCACATTCGGGTTGTCTCCTGTCAGCATGGTGATGTTGCGGATGCCCATGGCCTTGAGGGAAACGATGGACTGTACGGTCTCTGGGCGTATCTCATCGGCGATGGAGATCAGCCCCATGGGCTGGGCATGGCTGGCCACCAGGATCACGGTCCTTCCCAACTCCACATGATGGGAAACCATCAATGCGATGTCTTCTCCCAGGGCAACCCCTTTCCCCTGCATAAACTCGCGGTTCCCGACCAGAAGATCCTTGCCTGCCCAGTGCGCTGTGACGCCCCTTCCGCTTTCAACCCTGAATTTCTCCGGGTCGGGGACATGGATCTTCTCCTCTCTGGCCCTGTCAAGTACGGCTCGTGCCAGCGGATGTTCCGAGTATTTTTCTGCGATGGATGCGAGCCGGAGCACATCTTCTTTGAGCGCCCCGTTCAAGGCCACGACCTCCATGACCCTTGGCATGCCGAGGGTGAAGGTCCCGGTCTTGTCCACGAGAAGGGTTTCAATCTGTCCGGCCAGCTCCAGAAAGATGCCGCCCTTGATCAGCACGGCCCGCCGGGCCATGTTGGCTATCCCCGCGGTCACGGCCGTGGGCGTGGCAATGGCAAAGGCGCATGGGCAGGCCACGAGCAGGATGGAGACCGAAACCTTGATGTCCCCGGATGTGAAAAAGCCGATCACCGCGAGTACGAGCACCGTGGGGAGGAACCAGACCGTGAACCGGTCGGCCAAGTTCTGGATCGGGGCCCGGGTCCTCTGCGCCTCTTCCACCAGATGCACGATCCGGGCCAGGGTGGTGTCTTCACCGGTTTTGGTGGTCTCGATTGCAAGACGGCCTGACTGGTTCAGGGTCCCCCCGAAGACCTCGCTCCCTATGAATTTCTCCACGGGCATGGATTCACCGGTGATGGGGGCCTGATTCACACTGCTTGCCCCCTCAGTCACCATCCCGTCCACGGGGATTCTCTCCCCGGGCCGTACGATGATGATGTCCCCGACCCGGACCTCACTTGCAGGCATGGAGATCTCCTGTTCACCGCGGCGGACCATGGCCATTCTCGGCGCAAGGTCCAGCAGGTTCCGGATGTGCATCCGGTTCTTGTCCAGGGTATAGGCCTCGAGCGCCCCGGAGACCGACATGATGAAGACGATCAGGGCCGCGGCCCGGAATTCACCGATCGCTAACGTTGCCGCAAGGGCCACGGCCACAAAGACATTCACGGTGATCCGTCGTTTCAGGATATCCCCGAAGCCCTCAACAAACCGGGTATAGCCGCCGAACAGGGCCGCTATCAGGGCGATCCCTTTTTGCCAGAAGGGGTCTCCGATCTCCCATGAATCCAGTGTCCAGCTGACCAGGATCAGGATCCCGACCACAGCCGGGACAAAGGCAAGAACGGCGATCTCCAGGAAACGGGCAGATCTATCCCCATGATTTCCATTCTTCACGTCAGGATTCTCCATCAATAGCCCAGCCCGGACAAACTCGAACCCGTTTGCCACAGACACGAAGGCACAATAATTTTACTTCTTTGCTTTGTCTGTTCTCTTTTTGTCGTCTTTGTTTTCGGCCTTTTTTTCATCTTTTTCAGATGTCGGCCCGCAGCAGCTTGACCCCGGCCCGCAGCAGCCGCCGCTCTTGGTCATGGATTCCTTGATTAAAGTAAACAACCCTTTTTTCTTTTTTACTTTTTCCATACTTTTCTCCTTTGTTAGATATCGGCCGCTCCCACGGCTTCAGAACGGCTGTTGAAAAGGACATGCTCGGTCCTCCTTGCAAACCAGACCAGTACCAGCATGACCGGCACCTCGATGAGCGGGCCGATCACCGTGGACAGGGCCACAGTCGGATTGAACGCGGTGATGGCAATGGCAATGGCGATCTCAAAATCCCTTCCCGTGGAGTTGAACCCCACGGCCACGGCATCCTTGTAATTGAGCCCCAGTTTCCATCCCGCGAGATATACCACCACGAACATGACCCAGAAAAACAGGGCCATGGGCACGGCCATTTTCACAATGAGCATAGGCCTCTGCAGGATCAGATCCCCCTTGAGGGCGAACATGACAATCAGGGTGAAGAGAAGGCCCGCGATGGATAGGCTGTCGAGATAGAACTCCAGCCTGTTGAACCACTCCTCTCCAAAGCGCCTGACCCCGATAAACCGTGTAATCATGCCCGCGGCAAGAGGCAAACCCAGGTAGAGAAGCACGCTCTCGCCCACAAGCCGGACGTCAAAGCTGATCTCACCCAGCAGGAGTTTTGCATAGACCGGTATCAGGATCATCTGGATAATCGAGTTCACAGCCACGAGGATGATGGCCAGCGGGCCGTTGCCGGCAGAAAGATAGGTAAAGACGATAACCATGGCGATGCAGGGTGCAAGTCCGTAGAGAACCAGACCAGTATAAAGGTCGGGCTCTCCCCGAAGAAAGATTCTGGCCAGAAGGAGCATGAAAAAGGGGGCCACGGCATAGTTGAAGAAGATCACGATCAGGAGCTGTTTGGGCGACCGGGCAGCGCTTCCCAGGTCCTCGAAGCGGATGTTGGCCATGGCCGGGTACATCATCATGAAGAGCCCCACGACCACACCGAAGGCCAGGGTATTGGGCAGGGAAAACTCGTAGGCACCGCGGAAGATCGCCTTGATGGCGTCGATCGGCGGGGTGAGCTGGAAGTTGGAAATCCCGTACCACCTGCCGATGGCGATCCCGATGACCATGCTGACGATGACGAATACCGGTAGCAGCCGGAAGTTGTGAAGTTTTTCAAGGGCCTTTCGGAACATTTCATCCCTCTCCTTTAAGACTTTGGTTCTTAATCTTCGGATAAGAGCGCAGGCAAAGTCTGCACAAACTCCATGATCTCATCCCGCACGCGGCGGTAATGGGCCAGCGCCTCCTCCTCGGAAGCCGCCCCTTTTGCCAGTCTCGGCGGATCATCAAAGCCCCGGTGAAGCATTTTTGTCTTCCCCGGGAAGATAGGGCAACTCTCTCTCGCATGGTCGCAGACCGTGATCACGAGATCGAACTCCAGATCCCTCAGTTCGCTCACATGCCTGGAGCGCTGATGTGAGATGTCCACGCCGGCCTCGGCCATAACAGCCACTGCCCTGGGATTCAACCCATGTATTTCGATCCCCGCCGAATAGGGATCAATCCGGTCACTTAGAAAGTGCCGGACCCAGCCTTCGGCCATCTGACTTCGGCAGGAGTTCCCCGTGCAGAGGAAGAGAACCTTCAGCTTTTCTGCTGGAGCCTGCATACGGTCTCCGGATCCATTTTCAGGATCTGATTTAAGTGTTTGACGTCATCCCGGATCTTCGGATCCTTTGCCACGGTATTGCAGATCCACTCGATGGCGGCCCGCGCCGCAGGCGGCGCCTTATCATTGGCCAGACTGTAATAGATCCAGCGGCCGTCTTTGCGGCACTCCACGAGGCGGGCCTGCCTGAGGATCTGCATATGTTTGGAGACCGTAGAGGGCGCCAAACTTAGAAGTTCTATGATCTGGCAGACACAGAGTTCCCGCCCGCGAAGGGCCATAAGCGCCCGGACGCGGTTCTTGTCGGAGAGTGCCCTTGTGATATCCATGAAGCTGCGCATTACCGTATCCTATAATTCGCCATATAACGAATTATTACACGCTTGCCTCCTGCAGGTCAAGTCTTTTTTGAAAGGGTGCTGACAGGCAGGCTGTTTTATGTAAATATAGTCAATTTATTGTTGTCATTTTTTATTATATTGATTTACTTGTTGACAAGTCGAAAATTCAGTGCTATGTTTTATCCGATTATTTTGTTTATTGCGAATCAAATTTTATTATTTTTCATTATATGGAGGTGATTATGAAAATATCTTGTAGATTTATCATCCGTTCTTTTGTATTTATGACTTTTAGCCTTGTGTTTCTGCTTTCAATGGGGATCATGGAGGGGCTGGTTTTTGCTTCAGACGGCGACCCCGCCTTTTCTGTCAGCGAAACGGTCAAACCCGGCATCAGCCCGGCGGTCCGTGACCTGCCAATCCTCAAGCAAGATAACGTCGCAGCGCCGGAGATCAACCCGCGGCAAATTCCTTCGCTTCCGGCAAAGGCGCTTTCTCTGGACTCCGGCGCCAATGAAATGGACCCGCTGGTAGCGGTTTCCGGCAACAATCTCCTCAATACCCCTGCCATCAACCTGAGCTTTGAAGGCATTTCCGCCACCGGTTACGTGCCGCCCGATACCATCGGCGACGTGGGGCCCAATCATTATGTGCAGATGGTCAACACATCCTTTGCCATCTATGACAAGACCGGCAATCTGCTGGACGGCCCACATCCCATCAACCAGCTGTGGCTGGGGCAGGGCAACCTCTGCGCCTCCCAGAACGGCGGTGACCCCGTGGTTCTGTACGACCCTCTGGCCGACCGGTGGCTGCTGGCCCAGTTTACCTCTACGGGCAACAATGTCTGTATGGCCGTTTCCCAGACCGGAGATCCTCTGGGAAGCTACTACCTCTACCAGTTCAAGGTGCCGCAGTTCCCTGACTATTTCAAGCTCGGTGTATGGCCTGACGGCTACTACATGTCGTCCAATGAAACCAGCTACACGGCCTATGCCTTTGACCGCTCCAGCATGCTGGCGGGAAATCCGGCGACCTTTCAAAGGTTCTCCGGAGGGACAAATTTCATGATGCCCAGTGATGTGGACGGGAATACGCCGCCTCCGGCCGGTTCGCCCAACTATTTCTACACCTTCAAGGACGACACTTACCACGGGGGTGTCGACCGTCTGGAAGTCTATCAGTTCCACGTGGATTGGGCCACCCCCGCCAACTCCACCTTCACACTGGCAGACAGCATTCCCATCTCATCGTACAACTATACCGTCTGCGGCTTCTTCGTCATGAGCTGTATCCCCCAGAAAGGCACCACACAGAAGATTGATCCCGTGTCCGAGTGGCCCATGTGGCGGCTCCAGTACCGCAACTTCGGATCTTACGAAACGCTGGTGGGCAACTTTGCCGTCGACGCTACGGGCCTGGACCAGGCAGGCATCCGCTGGTTTGAACTGCGCAAGCAGGGCGGGCCCTGGTCATTGTACCAGGAGGGGACCCATTTCCCCAACGATGGACACAACCGGTTTATGGGCAGCATCGCCATGGACTCGGACGGCGATATTGCTCTGGGGTACAGCGTGTCCAGCGCTACACTGAACCCATCGATCCGCTATGCCGGCCGTCTTGCCACGGACACGTTGGGCACGCTGCAAACCGAGGCATCCATGATCGAGGGTACGGGCTCGCAGACCGGCTACAACCGTTGGGGTGACTACAGCTCCATGAACGTAGATCCGTCCGATGACTGCACCTTCTGGTACACCACCGAATATTATCAGGTCAGTTCTTCCACCGGATGGCGAACCCGCATAGGCAGCTTCAAATTCGATAACTGCGGCGCGCCCCCCACCGATGTCATGCACGTCGGTCAAGTCTCACTACGCTACAGGGGCATAACCGGCCGTTGGCAACTTTCGAGTTCGGCCAGCATACTGAACCAGACGAATGCTCCGCTGTCCGGCGCCGCCGTGGAGATGACGTGCACCCTGCCTGACAGCCAGCAGCTCACGATGCAGCAGAACACCAATACCCGTGGGGAGGCCCGGTTCAAGTTTAATTCATCTCTCAGCGGCAGCTATGAGTGCTGTGTCAGCAATGTGACCAAGACGGGGTGGACTTACGACCCGGCCCAGAACAACATGACATGTGCATCCACCGTCGTACCGTAGAGCCGTCGTAACATCTCCGGTACAATCCTGGTACGGACAGGATACTTGATTCAGCTCTTTATTTTTAAAAAGAAATGGGGAGATGCAGTTCATGCATCTTCCCATTTCTTTGATCCATCTTTACACTTCATCTAAGCGGACTGCCTTGCCTCGACCCTCAGGGCCGGCAAGTAGAACCCGAAGACCGCCGACCCGATGATGCACACCGCTCCGCCTATGGCCACCGTGGCAGGAGCGCCGATCCGGTCCGCCAACACCCCCGCGAGCAGCGCACCTGACGGCGCCATACCCATGAACATCATGGAGTAGACCGCCATCACACGCCCGCGCAGATGGTCCGGCACCAGCATCTGAATGAGCGTGTTCGACGCGGCCATCTCTACCATCATGGCAAAACCGACCGGCAGAAGCAGTGCCGCCGATAGCCAGAATGACCGGGAAAGTGAAAACAGGATCAGGCTCGCGCCAAAGGCCCCCGCCGAGAGGGCAACCCAGCGTCCCAGGCCCTTCACACCCTGCCGTACGGCAAGCCTTAGAGCCCCGAGCAGAGCGCCGACTCCCGATGCGCCCATGAGCAGTCCGAGTGCGCTCGCTCCGCCGTGGAAGATCCGGTCCGCGAAGATAGGCATGAGTACCACATAGGGCATTCCCATGAGGCTGACGAGCCCAAGAAGGAGCAGCAGGGCCCGAATCGGCACCGAGGTTCCGACAAAGCGAAAGCCTTCAATGATGCTGGCCAGCGCCGACCCGGCCGATGGCACACACCTCTGTACCGGAACATTCATCATCATCAGCCCGGCGATGACGGCAAGATAGCTCAAGGCATTGGCGAAGAAGCACCACCCCTCACCGATGCCCGCCACCAGCACGCCCGCTATGGCCGGGCCGATGATCCTGGCGCCGTTGAACATGGATGAGTTCAACGCAATGGCGTTGAGGAGGTCGTCCCTCCCCACCATATCCACCACGAACGCCTGACGCGCCGGGATGTCGAAGGCATTGACCACGCCGAGGGCTGCGGCAAGCAAAAATACATGAACCACATGCACGCGATCTGTCAATGTCAGCGCAGCAAGTACGAAGGCAAGGAGCATCGACACGCTTTGTGAGACAATGAGGATGCGGAGACGGTTTTTTCGGTCTGACACGGCGCCGCCCAGGGGCGCTATCAGGAACACGGGGATCTGGCTCGAGAAGCCGACCAGTCCCAGCATCACCGCCGATCCGGTCAGCCTGTAGACGAGCCATGACTGGGCCACCGACTGCATCCAGGTGCCGGTCAGGGAAACGAGTTGGCCTGTGAAAAAGAGCCGGTAATTCCTGTGACGAAATGCCCGCAGCACCGGCCGCTTCAGCAATGCGGCCGCCTCTGCTCCATGATCAGGGGATTCTCTTTTCACCAATGCAACTCTCTCAATAAATACACTCGGGTTACGAAACGGGCAAAATCGGGGACACTCCACAAATGGAAGTATCCCAGATTCCCAGGTCTTGCCCGTTGCCGCAGGATTTAAAAAGCCGTTTCCATGATGTACCTCGACGCGGAAAGCGCCGCCAAGGCGCCCTCGCCCATGGAGGAGATGACCTGGGCGTTCTCACGGACCACATTGCCGCAGGCAAAGATACCCGGACTCGATGTCTCGAACTCCAGATTGACCTTGATGAACCCCTTGTCGTCCTTGTCCACGTCCACAAAGGACGTGTTGGGCATATAGCCGACATAGACAAAAACCGCATCCATGTCCATTCGGGAGGATACGCCGGCATCCTGGTCCCGCACCTGGATCCCGGTGACGATCCCATCTCCGAAGATCTTCTCCACCACGGCGTCCTGAATAATCTCAATCTCTTTGGTATTGAGAACACGCTCATGAAGAATCTTCTCACTCCGGAAGGGTTCCCGCCGGTGAATCAAAAAGACCTTCTCCCCTATCCCGGCCAGGTAGAGGGCCCCCAGGAGGGCCGACTCCCCTCCTCCTACCACGGCAATCCGTTTTCCTTCATATCCGAAGCCGGCGCAGTGAGCGCAGTAGTGGACGCCCTTGCGGGTGAACTCTTTCTCTCCGGGCACATTGAGGAGCCTGGGCTGGCCTCCGGATGCCACGATTACCGCCTTTGCAGAATAAGCGCCGCGGGAACCCATAACCTTCCTGATCTTCTCATGGGCCTCTATGCCGCGAACTTCTTCAGGCTCGATGACCTCGACTCCGAGGCCCTTGATATGTTTTTCCAGGCGTGTGGTGAGGTCCCAGCCGTCAAGCTCAGGAAATCCCGGAAAGTTCTCGATCCTTTCCGCCACCGCGGGCTGGCCGCCGAGGATGGACTTCTCAAGAATCACGGTTTCCAGCAGGTTCCGACCCGCAAAGACCCCCGCGCTCATCCCTGCCGGCCCGCCGCCGATGATCAACACATCATAAAGCTCGTACATTTTTCCTCATTAAATTCAGTTTATAATAAAATGGGGTCAGACACCGATTCAAATCGGTGTCTGACCCCATTTTACCATTTTACCGCTCGGTCCATTTGAGCTTGGTCCTCAGGATGTCGAAGTAATTCTTCCCGGGAACGGTGATGAGACGAATCCGGTATCCGGCCTTGACGATCCGAATGACATCCTCGCCCTGCAGCGATAACCCCACCTGCCCGTCGAGGGTGAGATGGACCTCGGTATTCATGGACTTGAGAACCACCTCGATCCTGCTCTCGTCCATCACGACCACGGGCCGGTTGGTGAGGATATGCGGACAGATCGGTGTGAGGATGATCGAGTGCATGTTGGGGTGCACGATCGGCCCTCCGGCGGCCAGATTGTAAGCCGTGGACCCGGTCGGCGTGGAAATGATCAGTCCGTCGGCCTTGAAGTTAGCGATATGCTGGCCGTCAATGTAAACGGCCAGGTCGATGATCTTGGCCAGGGCGCTCTTGTTGATGACGACGTCATTCAGTACGGAATAGTGCGAAATCTCTTCACCCTGCCGCATCACCGAGGCCGTGAGCATGATCCGCTCATCATAATTCACCTTCCCATCGATGACCTTATCGAATGTCGGGTAGAGTTCCTCAAGGGTGACCTCGGTCAGGAACCCGAGGCCGCCGAGATTGATCCCCAGAATCGGGACATCCCGGCCTGCGATCAGGCGGGCCACGCTGAGCAGGGTCCCGTCGCCGCCGAGAACCGCTATCAGGTCGACCTTCTCAGGGATATCGGACATCTGATAGGGGCTCGACTCCCCGATGATGGCCGCTGTTTCCATGTCAAGGAATGTCTCGATCTTTCTTTTCCGGAGATAGGAGAGGAATTCCCGGAGGATATCGGCAGCCTCCAGCCTGCGTTTTGCAATGATACCGACTTTCATGGAAGGGTGCCCATATGAGATTACAGGTGCCGGCGGTCACCGCAGAGAATCATAAAAGAAGCTAAGAGCCGCCGTTTATCCCGGATACCTGTCCGTAATATATTCCTTTAGATAATGGTTCTCAGCCTGAAGGTTCGTCACCTGAGTCCTGACCACGTCCCTCATGGAGAGCATCCCCACAAGACGTTTGTTCTCAACCACAGGGAGATGGCGTATCCGGTTCTTGATCATCACATTCATCACATAGCAGAGATCATCCGATGGCTCCACCACGATCAGGTTCGTACTCATCACCTCATGGGCCTTGATGTCCTTGAAAAGGCGCTTTCCCTTTAGACCCGTTGAGCCATATCCCATGTTGACCCAGCACTTGATGACATCCCTTTCTGACAGCAGGCCTACCGGCATATCATCCTTGATGACAATCAGAGCCCCGATTTCATGCTCCATCATCTGTTCGATGGCAGCGGCCACGCTGCTGCCCTGATCAACCGAATAAACAACATGCGGTTTATCTTTGATTACATCTTTAACGTTCATGGCATCACCTTCTCATGACGAGCATAATAAAACATCCATATGATACGCCTGTTTCATATCAGAAATCCGGAACCTTGTCAAGGTTTCATGAAACCTGCTCCATCAGAACATCCCGCTCCCATCGCCGGGGACGATCATGCGTTCCTCGGCGGGAATCGGCTCATCGGGCTCGGGCCAGCGTCCGGCGGTCGGCTCAGCCCCTTCCAGAGCGGCGGCCGAAGGGCTCTTGTCGGCCATCAACGGGTGGCGAAGGATATCCACCCCCTCCACGTTATGGCTGAATTCCAGCGGGATCCCGTTGGGATCATAGGTATAGATGGAATGGATGAAACCGTGGTCAACCACATTGGAGACAGGGAAGTCTGCGGTAATGAGCCTCTCGGCCAGATCCCACAGATCTTCCTCCTTTTCCACGCTGAAAGAAACATGATCGAAAATGAACGGGCCGTCCACAGGGTCCCCATGCCGTTTGTACGGCACAGGCTTGACCCCGGGCCATTCAAAAAAGGCGATCAGCTCATTCTCGGAGAGGGCAAAAAAATACTGCCGGTACCCCGGCCTCCCAAGACACGTCACGAGACGCATACCGAGAAGGTCCCTCCAGTAGTGGATCGTCTTGTCCATATCCGAGGTGGCGAGTGCAAGATGGTTGAGTCCTGTCAACTTGAACATCTTCAACCTCCATGAATCAGAAACTTACTCCTCTGGCGCGATCAATCATACCACAACTTCTGCAGATCGGTTACTGCAGGCCCTGAATCTCATAGTCCACATGGACTTTGAGGTCCTTGCGGAGGGAATGGTAGACCGAGCAGTATTTCTCGTGGGACAGGGAAACCGCCCGCTTCATCTTATTTTCGGTCAGCCCCTTGCCCGAGGCATGGATCCGCATATTCACGGCCTTGAAGTACTGGGGAGGCGTTGGGTTTCTTTCACCTTCGATGTCGATCTTCAGCGAGGCAAGCTCCACCCGCATCTTTTTTAGAAAACTGACGACGTCGATCCCCATGCAGCCTGCGAGGCTCAGGAGCAGGCTTTCCGAAGGCGCACATCCCCACTGGATATTCCCGTCCATCTCAAACTCGTAGCCCACCTGGGTCCTCCCCTCGAAAAGGAGATTCTCTTTCCATGCGACAGTCCCCTTGAGCACAGGCTGGACCTGTTTTTTGTACGTTTCCATCCCATCCAATGTCTCTTTCTCTTCCATTTGAACCCTTCCTCCAAAAAATCAACTGTCCAAGCCCCGGCACAACAGCCGGAGTACTTCAAATATATGAATATTATTATTTTTAGTCCTGTGATGCAAGCAATATTCAGAGGGACGAACCCTTTCTAAAAAAGGTCTCTGTTGTGGGCCTAAAACAATTCATCTCCCTTGAAAGAGAGCCCGTGCTTTTTGATGATCCGGTGCATGGCAGCCCGGGTCAGCCCGCATTTCTCTGAGGCCCTGGAAATATTCCCGCTGCACTCGGACAGGATATTCTGCACATACTCCTTCTGGAAGAGTTCAAGGATACGCTCCTTGGCCTCATCATAGGGGAGGCTGTAAAAACGGCTCACCAGACCGCCGAACCGCTTCTCCTCATCGCTGACCACCATATCGCCCTGCCTGATCTCCTCCCCCTCGGATATCAGGGCGGCCCGGTGCAGGGTATTCTCGAGTTCCCTCACATTGCCCGGCCAGGGATAGGCCGTAATGATCCGCATGGCATCCGGCATGATCCGTTTGCACGGGAGGCCCTGCGCCGTACAGAATCTCTTCAGAATGTGGCTGGCGATCAGGGGAATGTCCCCTTGCCTCTCCCTGAGCGGCGGCACCCTGATGGGGACCACATGGATCCGGTAGTAGAGGTCTTCACGGAACTTTCCGGACTTGACCTCATCAGCGAGGTCCCGGTTGGCGGCGGCAAGGATCCGCACATCCACCTTGAGCGGCTGTGTCTGGCCGAGGGGGAGGATCTCCCCTTCCTGCAGGACCCGGAGCAGTTTGGCCTGAAAGGCCTCGGACATGTTCGAGATGTCGTCCAGGAACAGGGTCCCGCCGGACGCTTCCAGGAACAGGCCCTTCCGGTCCTGGTCGGCGCCTGTAAAAGCGCCTTTCCTGCTCCCGAAAAGTTCCGACTCCAGAAGTGTGTCCGGAAATGCGGCGGAATTGACCGCGATGAACTTGTCCTGCACCTGGGAGGACTGCATGTGGATGGCCCTTGCAATCAGCTCCTTTCCGGTCCCGCTTTCACCCTGGATCAGGACCGGGACATTGGTCGGTGCAACCCGCTCTATCAGCGAGAAGATCTCCAGCATCTGCCGGTCACGACCAATGATCTTGTGGAAGCCCTGCGGCCCTTGGACCTGACTGCGCAGACGGTCAAGCTCGTTCTCGAGTTCCTGTTCATGAGCGGCGCGCTGCAGCGTAAGGGTGACCTCGTCGTTGTTAAACGGTTTGGTGATGTAATGGTAGGCGCCCAGCCGCATGGCCTCCACAGCCGTCTCGATGGTGCCGAAACCCGTGATCACGATCACTTCGGTCCTGGGCCATTTCTCCTTGACCTTCTTGAGGAGTTCGATCCCGTGCATGCCCCCCATTTTGATGTCGGTGATCACGAAATCAAAATGGCTGTGCCTCAGCAGTTCAAGCGCCTCCTCGGAGGAGGCCGCTCCCTTTACATCAAAATTCTTCTTGCCCAGAATGAGCTGAAGGCCCCTCCTTACATCGCTCTCATCATCGACAATGAGTACACTCCAGGACATATCTCTCCTTTACAGAACCTCAACGCATTGGGCCTTCTCAACAACCGGAAGCATGATGATAAAGCGGGTTCCCTTTCCGGGCTCGCTTTCCACGCTAATCGACCCGCCGTGAGACTCGATCACCTTCCTGGATATGGAGAGGCCCAGCCCGGTTCCAACCCCGCTGGGCTTGGTTGTGAAAAAGGGGTCAAAAACCTTGTCAACATTTTCGGACGGGATCCCGGAGCCGGAATCCCGGATCTCCACCTCGATCCCGGAGGCGTCGTTACAGGACGTCCTCAAGGTGAGAAGGCCGCAGGTCTCCATGGCCTGCATGGCGTTCATGATCATGTTGACAAAGACCTGCCTGATCTGCTCCTCGTCTCCCATGAACTCCGGGATCCCCTCATCCAGGGATAGGACCACCTCGTGATTCTTTTTCCCGAGCAGCGGCCTGTAGAGGTCCACGGCTTCTTTGAGACAGCGGTTGATATCGAACAGCTGGCGTTTCACGGGGCTCCTGGCTGCATAGTCGAGAAGCCCCCGTATGATCTTCTTGCAGACCTGGGTGTTCCTCATAATGACCTCGGCATGCTCTCTGTAGGGGGTCTCACCAGTGCATTCGTCGATCAGCATCTGGGCAAACATGGACATGGCCGCAAGGGGGTTGTTCAGCTCGTGGGCAATGGCCGCGGAAAGCTCCCCAACGACCATCATCTTCTCCTGGTGCAGGAGCCGGTCTTCCATCTGTTTCCTTTCGGTGATGTCCCGGCTGACCATGACGATCCCGAGGGCCTTGCCCAAAGAATTATGGACGTAGGTGCAGGTATTCTCATAGGTCCTGCCCCGTGCATGCAGGACCTTTCGGCAGCCTTTCTTATTCCCCGCTGCCATGCCTGTTAGCTGCTCCCTGAAGCAGCCGTCAACCTCCGCCGAGAACCGGGCCTGCAGGCTCTCCGCTCCGTCCGTGCTGATGATCCACGCCCCTTCGGCCGCCGAATTGAAAAGCGAGATGTTCCCATCCATGTCTATGAAGATGACCCCGTCGCTCATGCACTGGATTACGGCATTCAGGAGATCCTTCTCATACCTGACCTCGTGCTCCCTCTTCTTCAATTCACCGGTATATTCTTCAAGTTTCTTTGCCCTCTCAGACAGCCCCGAAGACATCCGGTTGAAGGCCCGTGAAAGCTCTCCGATCTCATCCTTTGAATCCACATGCACCGAGACATCAAACTTCCCCTCCTCGATCATCTTGGCCGCGGACCTGAGCCTGAGTATGGGGCCGATCATGAAATTCAGCGGGAAGAACAGCAGCACTACGGTCATGAAGACCAGCGCATACCCCACAAATAGGAGCCTTTGCCTCAGGAGTGTGACCGGCAGGAAGGCCTCGTCCGTTTCCAGTTCGGTAACCAGCGTCCATGCCGGCCCCGGCAGATAGACCGAGACATAGACCACGTCTCTCTCCCTGTAAGACGTCATGATCCCCTGCCCGTCAATGAGGTCCTTCATGCCGAGATGGCTTTTCTGCAGAAAGGCATCTTTATATCTCAGGTGGCGTGTGGAGGTGATGAACCGGCCTTCACGGTCAAGGATGTAACTGTCCAGGGTCCTGTTCACATCATGGATCTCCTTGCCCTCACCCGGCATGGGAATCCCCGCCTGTACCACCTGACTCAGAATCTCCGGTTTGACCCGGTTCACGATGACGCCCACGAACTCATGGGTCTCCTTGTCCGTGAGAGGGGCTGAGATATCCAGGGAGGGCCTCCCCTCCCCGGCATGTTCGCCCGTCTGTATATTTCCCATGAATATCGTGGATCGTCCGCCGATAAACCACGGATCTTTCGATGCGTCCAGGCCGGCCCTGTCCGGATCAGAGGAGGCGAGGACCCGGCCATTTTTTCCCACAACCGAGGTTTCATAAAATTCCGGGACAATACCCATCTTGTTGACGCGCAGGTGTCTGGATAGTTCCTGCTGCAAGACCGGGTCAGAGGACGACTGGAGCCTGAACGCCGCATCACGGATGAACCCGTCGGAGCTGAAATCCTCGGTCCTCTTTTTTAAGGCGTCGACAAAGGAGGTTACGTACCGGACCTGTACCTGCCCTGTCAGAAAGAGGTCTTTCAGGATCTGGTCCCTGAGGGCGTCCCGGGTCGTCCGGTAGCTCACGAGGCCGCCGATGCCGAGCGATATGACCGAGATCAGGACAAAGGTCAGAGTCAGTTTGTATTTGATGGGTACAAAATATAAAGGATCCTTCATCTCTCCAACCCCTTATTTCTGTCCTGGTGTTGACCGAAGAACCGGATTTCACGACGGCAGTAGCCCGTAGACAGCAGACAGTAGAGAGTAGACAGCATACAGGGAAACCTCTCAAGGCTTGGCTTTTAACCTTTGAACAACTGAAACCCTGAAACCTTTAAACCACTAAACGACTGAATTCTGAAACCATTAACCGCACGTCCCGGTTAAAATGTGTACATCACCTGCACATAGCTGAAATCCGCATTGTCCCCGGTATTCTGCGGGGGCGCATCCTCGATGAAGTCCCCTGCCATGAAGTAGGAGTATCCGCCCAGGAAACTCCAGTGCTGATCCAGTTTGTACTGGACAAGAAGATCGATCTCCTCTCCCGCGTCTTTCCCGGAATTGCCGGTCTTATCTCTCCGGGTCTCCCTGCCCCCGGCATTGTACAGGGCGTCCCGGGACTCTTTCAGACGGAAGTTCCAGAGGTCCATCTTGACCATAAGGTCTTTCATGGGATATGCCTTGAAACTCAGGGCGTAATTCCGGGTATTGCGCCAGGACACGGCATCGATATACCCGTAATGCGGATGGTTCGTGGGGAAAAGGTTGTCAAAACTCTGATTCCTGCCGTCCGTGGGATTTTTGTCGCCGCTCCCCAGGTTGTACTCCACGCCGACCCTCGGCCTCCAGGCGAGATCCGGGAAGGTATAGCCGGTCCGGAAGTGGACGGCATAGGCCTTGATCCGGTCGCCGTAACCGTTCCCGAACTGGTAGGCGAGCTCGGTCCCGTAATCAAAGTCCGTAAGGTACTTTCCCACGGTCCGGATCCCGGCGGTATACTCATCCAGATCTCCCAGGCTCCCGTCCTCGGCAGAAGCCCTGACCTCCCGGTTCTCCCTGAGCAGGATATACCCTTCCAGTTCCCTCTCCGGGAAACCACGATAGATGGTATAAATTCCGTAAAAGTCGTCCGGGGCCCCGTGAGGGTCAGATCGGTTGAAGTTGTAATCATCGATGACCACCCGGTTGGCAGCGAAGGCATGGACCTCGAAATCCCCAGGCGTGGCGATGAGGCGGACCGCATCGAACTGACGCCCCACATTGCTCCAGTCAAAACCGCCGATGAGCCTCTGTTCCCCGTAATTGAACTCCATCCGCCCGACCTGTACCCTCAAAGGAAGATCCATGGGCTTCCGTACCTCCAGGAACCCTTCATAGAGGTCGAGGCTGTCTTCATAAGCGGCATTGCCGTGCGGGATGTCCGCCTCAAAGAGCTCCGCATCCCGGAACCTCACATAGGCACGGATCAGCTCGTTGACCTCCACGTCCGCAAAGACCCTGACACGGGTCAGAAAATAAGTGTCATTGTCATCCGTACGGCTGTTGAAGTCGTCGTTATCCCTGGACTCCATACGGACCCTCACGTCGCCTCCCAGGGTGATTTTTTTCAGGCCCGCCGTATTTTCAAAACTCACGCCTGCCATCAAATCAGGCGATGCGATTAGGGTCAATAATAGAATAAGTAATAATGAAACAACGTTTCGCATCCTTTCCTCCTTTATTATTTTACCTTCTCGATCAGCTCCTTGGTGCCGACGGGTTTGCTCTTAACCTCATCGGGCTTCTCCTTAAGCTTCATGAAATCCGGGACCGGAGAGACATCCTTCCACTTGATTCCCTCATTTTTCTCCAGGGCGTTGATCCTCCGTATCAGATTGGCTTCGCCCCAGATCTCGGAAAGCATCAGCTTCAGGGGGGCATTCCCGTACCAGTGGCTCCAGTCCGGACTCATGTGGTAGGCCCCCTTCCAGGCATGGATGTTGTAGAACTTGTACATGTGGAAAAATCTGGCCTCGATCCCCGATACCTGCTCGTAGAGCTCATGGCCCGTGAGCCAGATATCCTTGCCCTTGGGGAAGGGCGCCGGGTTTTCGATTCGGTCGGACGGCATGGGATTGAGGAGCCCGTCCTCTTTGAGACTCTGGATGATCTTGAAGGCCTCGCCGGTCACGCCGTCTGTCGCGATCTTGATCCCGTCCGCTGTGCTCAGCTTATGCCTGGCAAAGCGCTCGGAATGGCAGGTCTTGCAGATGGCCGTCATCTTGTCTCTTTCCCTTTTAAAGTCCTCGGGGCTTATCTCGTTCATGTAGATACCGTTCGGGTCCGGGTGGTAGGCGTCGCCGCTCGGATTGTCCCCGATGAACTTCCCCTGCGATGAGCCGCCCAGGGTGATCCCCTGGCTGACGTCATGGGTCCCTTTGGACATGTGGCAGGTCACGCACCCGGGGGCCCGCCCCCCTTCCTCAAAGGTCTTGCCTTCGATCGAGGCGATGACCCCGTGCTTGGAGGATTCATAGTACTCCATCTGAGCATGGTCAGGTCCCATGTGGCAGGTTCCGCAGGCCTCGGGTTTACGGGCCTCGGCCGGATCGAACCGGTGCCTGGTATGACAGGAGTCGCATTTCAGGGCCACGCTGTGGCACGTGCCGCATCCCATCTCTTTCATCTCCTCATACTGCGCCCCGCGGCGCCCGGCCTGGGTGTGCGCTCCGTAGAAACCATACCGCCCGTGCTTGCCGGCAAAATGCTGTTCCACGCGTTCGGGATGGCAGGTCCCGCAGGTCTTGGGCAGGGGCATGAAAACCTGTGGATGGGTGCCGTGACAGACGGAGCAGTCTATCCCGTTCCGGCCGTGTTTGCTTGCCTTCCATTCTTCAACCGCTGAGGGTGTATATTTCTCGTGGCACTCCACACAGTTCATCCTGCCGGCGGCCTCGGGCACATCCGGCGGCGTGTACTGGGTGGGATCATAGTACCCCTGCCCCGCATCGTTCCATGACGCCGTCATAGAGGTGTAGCGGTCATGGTAGCCCTTCTGCGGCGTGGGAACCTCCCGTGTCCCTTTTGAATACTTTGTCGGGTCAAACGAGGTCTCCGGGCCCGCGGACCAGGCCCTCACGGAAAAGACCAGGACAAGGGTCAACAAAAAACCAGACATCCGTTTTACTCCATGTTCTCCCTTCATCTTCATTCCTCCTCATTTGATATGGACACCATGTCCATCTTTAATAATGACCATAAATCCACGTTATTCATCCACCATCCTGCGGGACGGCCGGTAAGCAGAGAGAGAGAGTCAGATCACGGCCCTTTCCACATTTGTGAGAGGATGTTTCAGGAAACACTCCCCGACCTTACGGAAACGGTCCGGAGAGTCGGTCACATAGAACTTCCGGACCGGATGCGGGTTCCCGATCCTGGGGTTCCCTTTGAGGACGAGCATCCGCTCCACCTCCTGGGCCGTCTCCTCGGCAGAATCCACCAGCCTGACCTCTTTACCCACGACCTCCTGGATGGCGGATTTCAATATCGGGTAGTGTGTGCAGCCCAGGACCAGGGTGTCGATACCGGTATTCTGGAAGTCCTTGAGATACTCCATGGCCACAAGAATGGTCAACCGATGGTCGGCCCAACCTTCTTCTGCCAGGGGAACGAAGAGGGGGCAGGCCTTGGTGTAGACCTCCACCCCTGCATCAATCCCGTGAATCGCCTTGACATAGGCGCTGCTCCCGATTGTCGCCTCGGTCCCGATTACCCCGATCTTCCTGACTGCCGAGTATTTCACCGCAGCTTTGGCACCGGGGACCAGAACACCGATGACCGGGATGTCGCAGCGGGCGGCCAGATCGGGAAGGGCAACCGAAGAGGCCGTGTTGCAGGCCACGATCAGCATCTTGATCTTTTTTGCGAGCAGGAAATCCGCAATCTCCACGGAATAGCGGGTCACGGTCTCGGCGGACTTGATCCCGTAGGGGACCCGGGCCGTGTCTCCGAAATAGATCAGATCTTCAAAGGGAAGGCGGCTCATAACCTCATGAAGCACGGTCAGGCCGCCGACTCCTGAATCAAAGATACCTATTGGACGGTCCAACTTAACCTCCTGCCTTAAGGCCCTGGAAAGGGCTGCGGATATCGATGTGGCCGAAAAGGGTCTCAGCCTCCATGCCGTTCAGCACAATCTTGACCTTCTCGACCTCAGGGAAGTTCCTGATCAGGGATTCCTGAATCGAGGCCGCAGCAAGATATTCCATGAAACAACCCATGGGGCTGACCCTGGAGGCCGGGACCTGAAAATCCAGATAGGCGCAACCGTCGTGCAGATAGAATTCTCTGAGCATGATCCCTTCCGGAAGGACCGGAAGCAAAAATTCGGACCGGGGGCCTTTCAAAAGCAGGACGATAACCTGCCGCATCCGGTCCACAGGGTCCGTTGACTTGTAGATCACGCCGTTCTCCCCTTTGAGTACGAGATTCTTGTCCGGAAAGAAAAGCTCAATGGGTATACGCTCCATATCCTCGGTATAGAGCGGGAATCCGGGCATATAGACACTCTCAACCTTGTCTTTTTTCGGCGCATGGGATTTCTGCATAACCAGGTATAGAACCCCGGCTGCGGCAAGGATCAGGACAAGAACCGACACAAGACGTAAGAATCTGAAGCCCGGTTTACCTTGTTCACTCATGATGGTCTCTTAAAAAGTCACAAAGATAGACGGCACAGTAAAAAGCTCCGGATGCAAGGCGCGCGAGTCCTGAGGAATGAGGCGTACTGAGAGGTACGCTGCAATGACGAAGGATGAAGCGTAACGCCGCAGACGGACTTTTTACGAAGCCGTCATTCATGGACTGCTCCTGAACCGGCCTGTTTTACAAAGAGCCGGATCCCTTCATAGATGGCATTGGCGATCTCTTCCCGGAAATTGTCCTGCCTCAGCAGCCCTTCCTGGACCGGGCTGGTCAGAACTGCCGGCTCGATCAACACCGAAGGCATGCCCAGGGTAGCGAAGGGATAGATGGGAACGGCATGGACCCCGAGGTCCGTTTGTCCGGGAAACCGCTGCACAAAGACCTGGTGAAGGGTGTCGGCCATGCGCCGGCTCTCTTTGATGTGTGGAATCTGCTGCCGGTCCCAAAGGGGTAGCTTATTGCCCGTCTGTTCCGCAGATCCTGGTGCCAGATAGGCCTGATCGATATAGAAGAGTCCGAATCCCTGGATCGTTTGATCCGGAAAACCGGAGAGATGGATACTGACATAGAGCGTTCCCCGGTTATTGTTCGCCAGAGAAGACCGCTCGGTCAGGGAGATCGCTTCATCCCTGGAACGGGTCAGGAAGGTCCGGTACCCCAGACCTTTGTCAATCAGACTTTTGACCCTCCCCGCCAGGTCCAGGCAGACCTCTTTCTCGGTCAGCCCGCCCGGTCCCACCACTCCTGTGTCCTGGCCCCCGTGTCCTGCATCGATGACGATCACCAGATCCTGCTCGGACAAGGCATACCCGTCAGGCAGAAACATGGTCATGAAAACCATGACAATGAGCAAAAAAACATACCGGTTCTTTATTCCAAGGCCTGTGTATCGCATAAGACGGCAACCCAATTCTGACGGCTTCGTAAAAAGTCCGTCTGCTGCGTTGCGCTTCATCCTTCGTCATTGCAGCGTACCTCTCAGTACGCCTCATTCCTCAGGATTCGCGCGCCTTGCATCCGGAGCTTTTTACTGTGCCGTCTCCTTTGATAACTTTTTACAATTCCATCAATCATGTAACTCAACAAATGCATCTTTAAAACTGATTGATCATAGTGCAATTGAGGAAGGTTGTCAAATGGATTGGCGGAGGAGAAAATTGAAAAAGAGACCGGACGCTACATCTCCTGCCATGGTGTATCGGCCGCTGGCATAAGCGCGGCATTATAGATCATCTGTTTTTACTGATCCGCGGTTTTTGGCAGAAGCTTGGAGCAGATCTCACTGTACAGGGCTTGATGCCCTTCCCGCACGAATTTCTCTTTCCCGATTCGGTTCACGACCTGGATAACCTCATTGGCCACAAAGGCCTCGGCCTCGGTAAAGCGGTACTGACCGCCATTCTTGATCCTGCTGAACTCATGGTCGTAATACCGCAGGTTCCCCATGTGCCGTTTGTACATGGAGCAAAGGAAAACCGAATGGTTGCGCAATTTGAAATAGTACGTTTTGTCGATGTCAATGAAATTCAGGCAGGCCGCCCTGTAGATATCAAAGAGTGCCGACTCACTGATTCCACCGGCTGTCTGTTTATGTTCAGTGGGATTCTTTTTCAGAAGGCCGTCCCCTTTTCCTGCCGCCGTATAAGGGCGTGAACGGCCCATGGAGATCGTGTTGAAAACCGCAACCACCTTATTCAACGTATTCTGGCGCACAAGAAAAGACTTATGGAGTTTACGCGTGGCCTTTTTCAGGTCCTCGGCGCTCTTTTTCAATTCCTCGGAAACTTTGAGATAGGGGTTTTGCGAATCCATGGTCTGGGTATTCTCCTTGTCCTCTTTGATCTTGCCGCTTAATATTTGAATTCCTTTGAAAATCATCAATGCCCTCGAAACAATTTAATTTAATATTATTGCATTAAACATGCCAATAAGTCTACTTCTACTTATTTTTATTTTTCCTTTTTCCCCATAAGAGGTTATACGCCTGCCTGCAATTTCTGCATACCAGGCGGCCCGGGTGTGTGTGGAAAAGTTTACCACTTTTATGAAAACTTTTTCCACTTATGTCCAAATATTTTCCACTTTTATCAATAATTTCATATACAAGTACAATCCTATCGCTGTTTTTTTGGGCTGTTGACGGGGTTTGACACCCCATGCGGCGAATGCTAATATGGCCGGGAAAAAACATAGCGGAGCCTGGCCGTACGACAAACTTTTTAAAAACAATGACCGTGATATAGCGGAGAGATCGGAACCTGTTTTGGACTCTGTCATCGAAACGATCCAAGGTCTTGTTGCCTCATCCCTGAACATCGCTCCTGACAGGATTGAGATTCTCCCTCTTCCCGGTGATGCGTCGGACAGAAGATTCTTCCGCGCCCGCATACCCGGAGGAGAGACCCGCGTGGTCATGAAGCTGGGAAGCGATCTTCCCTGCCCCAAAGACCCTGACAAACTCCCCTATATCAACATCCTGAACCATCTCACCCTCTGCAAGGCAGCCGTGCCCAGTCTTTACCTTTACGACCCGGACCGGGGGATCCTGATCCTCGAAGACCTGGGGGAGATGACGCTAAAGGACCATATCCGCCGCTTCGGGCTCCCGGCTTCGATTGCGCTCTATCGCAAGGCCATTCAGGAACTCCTGACCCTGCAGATCATCGGGACCCGGAAGGCCTGCGGACATTGCATGGCCTTTCACCTGGCCTTTGATGTGGAGAAGCTGATGTGGGAGCTGGACTTCTTTCTCAAGCATACGGTGGAAGGACACTTGGGGCGTGACATCACGCCCCCCAATCGCATGGAGATCCGCAAAACCTTTGAGAACCTCTGCAGCACCATCGCAGAAGAGCCCCGCTACTTCACCCACAGGGACTACCACAGCCGCAACCTCATGGTCCGGGACGGAAAGATCGGGATCGTGGATTTCCAGGATGCCCGGCTCGGTCCCCTGCAGTACGACCTCTGCTCCCTGCTCAGGGACTCCTACGTGGTCCTCCCTGAAGAGCTTGTCGATGAACTCATCGCCGCCTATATAGCGGAAAGAGACCGCATGGAAGGGACTCAGACCGACGCCGGCCGGTTCCGCCGCATCTTCGATCTGACTTCGGTACAGCGCAACCTCAAGGCAGCGGGAACCTTCGGGTTCATGTCCGGGACCAAGGGCAAGAACCAGTACCTCAAGTACCTCCCGGGCACCTTCGCCTATGTCAGCAGGAACCTGCGGAAGTATCCGGAACTGGAAGCACTGAGATCAGCCCTAGGCCGGATTCTGCCGGAAATCCTGTGATGATTTGAACAACCTTAATAGTTTATTCTTCCCTTTACTTCGCAGTCGCCCTGTGATAAAAAAAGCATCGGGAAAGAGGATATGACCACAGATAACCATATACTTATAGAAACAACGGATCTCAGAAAGTCCTTCCGGGCCGGCCCCGAAACCGTGGGTGTGCTCAAGGGGGTCAGCATCAGGATTCGCGCAGGCGAAATGATAGCCGTCTGCGGCGCCTCCGGCGTAGGGAAAAGCACCTTCCTTCATATATTAGGAACCCTGGAGCATCCCACCAGCGGCAAGGTCCTGTATGAAGGTACCGACGTCTATTCCCTGAATGACGATAAACTTGCCGATTTCCGCAACCGGGCCATCGGTTTTGTCTTCCAGTTTCACCATCTCCTCCCTGAATTTACCGCGCTGGAGAATGTGATCATGCCCCTGATGATCGCCGGGGAGCCGCGCCGCAAATGCATGGAACGAGGCATGGAACTCCTCTCCGACGTGGGTCTTTCAGACCGGACCACGCACAAGCCCGGTGAACTCTCAGGTGGAGAACAGCAGCGCGTGGCCGTGGCCCGTGCCCTTTGCATGAACCCGAAAATCGTTTTTGCGGACGAGCCTACCGGCAACCTGGATACCGCCACAGGAGAATCGGTTCATCAGATGCTGCGCGACCTCAACCGGAACAAGAAGGTCACATTCGTCATCGTAACCCACAACGAGCATCTGGCCGGAAAGAGCGACCGCATTGTTCACATGGTGGACGGTCAGATCTACACATGACGGCATAGTAAAAAGTCCGTCTGCAGCGTACCGCTTCATCCGTAACAGTTTAGTCCTTTTCAAATCTTTTTTGATTACGCGCCCACATTTCACTT
>CAKKPE010000097.1 GCA_919901565.1 bacterium | reverse complement strand
ACGCTATAAGTCAATAATATTATGCTGCATTAATTATGACGCTGTGTATAGCTTTAAGATCTGTCAGGATATGACTCTGGGGGACAGGCACGGCCGGTTCATCCCTATAGGTTCTCGAGCATCTCCTTCAGGCCTTTGAGCAGGCGAATCTGAGCAGCCAATAACTCGTCGGGTCCACACTCTCCGGGAGCTCTTTTTCCCGTGTATTTCTTGAATACGGCGCCCGCTCTCCTGCGCTTCCCGACCGCGTCGGCTTCATCGCCGTGGTCGAGGTCATGGCGTAAATGTGTGCGAAGAAACTTCACGTCCATGGCAAAGCTCGGTGGCGGGCTCGGCAGTCGCTTGCAATCGCCAGTCCCCTCGTAAACCAGAAAATATAGCCGATCCACGAGGTCACCGAAATCGCTTTCACTCTGGCATGCCTTACCGAGCGCCTTGATTGCCATGGAGGAACGATTTGTAAGCTTGAAGATGTCCGAGCCGCCCGCAGCTGCCGCCTTTTCGTTGACCACGTAGACAAGGTCGGCTACCTCGCTTGATAGATTCGCGAAGGGTGCCCCTGCGTTGGTTTCCGCCCGAATTATCGGAGCGAACGAAGAGTCGAAGGCTGCGAGGTTACGCGTTAGCACCTCCAGACGCTTCCGAATTGAGTCGGCGCCAGTCGAGCCATAGCTGATCGCTTCCTGATAACTGAGGAGGTCCGCGTTGGTCGCTTTCGGACCCTTCTCGACCTCGAGCGTTAGATCATGAAAGAATTTCTTTAGGAACGCTCCAAATTTTGCTGCCGACGCCTTGGAAACGCCCGCGCGAACGACGGCCGATGCCAACATGCACACAGATAGAACGCTCGCCCGGTTACGAAGGGGTTGCGCCTGCTCAGGTTTGACGGTAGCAAGATACCGAAGCGCCGCCTTAATCCGCTTGCCGGTGTCGCCTGCGCGACTGAAAGACGTGTTCTCGCGTAAGAAGCTGTTGAGCTGTGAAAAGCGCATCTGCGGCTGAACACCGCGCGCCTCGATGAAGAGCCACTTGGAGGCGATGTCGAAATGTGCGTAGCGCGTGTCCCGAACCCCGATACGGTGGGCAAAGAAGTCCTGATCCGAGATCCAATGAGCAAAATCGCGCGCCCCGCCGCTCACTGCATTAAGCTTCTCGGCGGTAGTAAGGGGGGTACCGAGTTGCAGGCGTACGAAGAGTTCTTTGAGGTCATCGTCGCTCGTATCCTCGAGTTCCTCGATTTCGAGTTCGAAATCGTCAAAAGCGTCCGAGTACCGCGGCTTGAGCTTGGAGTACGTCGGGCCGCCATACATTTTTATTGTCTCGCTATCGAGGGCCAGCTTATTGTCGTAGAACTCCCATACCGCACTTAGGCGCTGCTGCCCGTCGACGCACTCGTAGGTCGACTCGTCGACCTTGCGAAAATAGAACTTCGGGAGATGCCAGCCCCGGAGAATTGTGTCGATCAGAAGGCGCTTTTGCTCGACAGTCCAGACCTCCTCACGCTGAAAATCAGGCATCTCGATCCGATCGCGTCGCTTATACAGCTTGTCGAGGGCCTTTCGACGCATCTCCATTTTCATGTGGGGTCCTCCAGTGAGCTGGTTAGATGATTGTGCCAACCTATCTGGTGACGCCTGACGACTTGGCGCTTCAGCCGCGGCGGCCCTGCAACGGACGCTTGCGCGGACCCTCTTGCGCCGCCGCCGGGGGCTGCAATCGCTGGTTAGGCCGCAGCCAGGTCGAATCGCCGCGCGCCCGTTTTCACGTGTACCTCGAGATCAGGAAAAGCAGAACTCCAGCAACGGTACATGAAGCCCAGATTATGAACGGCAGAACCCAAGTCGTTGGAGCCGCAAGCTTTAGCTCGGCCGCCAGCTCTATGGCACGTCGGTGGAGCTTCCAGAAACCATACGAGGCGACCAGATAAGTGACAAGGCCGCCCAGGGAAACGATCACGGCGAACAGCCGACACATTTCCTTGAAAACCAGGAGCTTCTCCGGCGAGTCGAAGCGTAAAGTGTTGGGCAGCGCCAGGCAGGTGCCGATTATCAACAGGTAGATCGTAATGCCTTTCTCAGCGGCCTGCAAGTACTCGTGGTAGCTGCGCATCACCTGATCGAATTCAAACTCAAATTGCGTATTGGCCACGTGCGCTCCTTTCCATGCCTTGTGGCGGCCTAACGGTTTGCTTGAGCGGACGGCGCTGTTGCCGGTCCGCTCCGAGCAATGGTTATCTGTGCACACAAATTGACATTAAGATTATTCCCTGTTGGCCTTCAAAACTTTTACGCTGTTTTTTATGTAATCAATATCAAGTTCCAAGTCTTTTAGTTTTCCCAAAAGGTCGTCTTAATCGCTATTGGCAGCATGCCTCGTTGTTTCAATCACCCACTCGGCCAAATTGGTGATGAAAATTGCCAGTATTACCAGTGTAAACATTATTAGCCAAATTGAATTTTTTCTGACCCAATCTCCGAATCCCAAGAATTCAACGGCAAAATACAAAATGACAAAACCTATTGCTACATATATCGCTTGAGCTATCGTTTTCCCGATCGCATTCATCTTGCCGTATTCTTGCATAATTGAACACCTCGCCTCCCTTTTCTCAGATAACTATAGTTTATATGGTTTCCAGATAAATCCGCTTTTTACTCTTCCTTCCAGATAACACGCAGACTACGAATCTCCATAACTTGTGTGAAATCAATATAATAAATGGACACTGGAATCGATCTTGCGTTGTCTGGTTTCCACATAATACGCACAACCTATGGGCTCATAGAGTGTCTACCGAACTGCGAACCCGTGGCCGTCTCTGTTCAGCACAGAGGGTCCAGAGGATCACATATCCGGGTCATTCCGCATTCTCTTCATAGCGTAGTTTCTTCTTTTGGGTTGCCGGTCTCGCGCTACATTAGTCCCATTTGATTTTGGCCTGTACCTCTTCTTTATAACCTATTCCTGTCTCGCATATATGCCGTCAGGGGAACGGCATTAATCCTATGCTGACAACGGGGGGTTGTCAAGGAAAAGTAGCCGAAACGGTTAATCACTTCCCCGATTGCGGACCCAGACTCAAAATATAGTGCATGAGAGCATTAGTCTGGATTAAGCGATCTGTTTGTGCTATTGTAGTACAAAATAAAAAGGAAAGGGTGGCGGAACCATGAAAGGCCGTATGACGAAATCGGAAGCCAGGGATTTTAAGGCGCGCTGGGCTGCGGTGAACCTTGCCGAGCTGAGAGAATTGCAGACAACTTCTATGGAGCAGAAGGTAAGACAGTTGGCCGCACTCATGGCGTCGGCGGAAGTGCTCGGGTGGAAAGAGGCGCTTGCTTCGGAAGAGGCCGAGGTACGGGAGCGTTGGAATGAGCTCAGAAAAAAATACCTGGAATAAACCGGAGCATTTGGCGCCGCTTCTTGCGGCTCTCGGTGACCTTTCGGCCTGGCTGCTGGCCGAGCAGGTTGCCGGTGTGGTCATTGGCGGAGTTGCAGCTTCAATTCTGGGCCGGCCGCGGTTGACTCGGGATGTGGATGCCCTGGTCCTTCTCGACGAAGGGAAATGGGCGGATTTCCTTGCTGCAGGAGAGCAGTTCGGTTTTAAGCCTCGTCTGGCCGATGCTCTTGTGTTTGCACGAAAGGCAAGGGTTCTTCTGGTACAGCACGAATCGAGCGGCATTGACTTGGATCTGGTGTTTGGTAATCTGCCTTTTGAAAAGGAGGCGGTTGCCAGGGCGGAATGGGTGGAGGTCGGCGGCATCCGCGTTCCCCTGCCGGTGCCGGAGGATCTGATTATCATGAAGGCTGTGGCGCACCGGCCGCGCGATCTGTCCGATATCGGATCCCTTCTGGACTCCCATCCGAAACTGGATATCAGAAAAATCAAACAATGGGTACAGGAATTCTCAGAGGCTCTGGAGATGCCGGAAATTATGAGTGATATGGAATCCCTTCTTTCAAAACACCGCAAAAAAGAATAATCTCGCTGGCGTCTCCGACCTATTCAATAACATTGTCTACAGGGCACATGCCATGCCGGAGCAGAGAAGAGAAAGTCAGAGAAGGAAGAAGAAGGTCTATACCTGTGTGGCCTGCGGGCGGACGCTTGGTTTCTGCTGGAGCTGTGCCTGCGGGTTCATGATGTGTACGGAATGCATGCAGGAGAACCTCTGGGGCATGACCTGCAACAATATCACCTGGACCTGCCCGGACTGCGGGGCGACAAGAAATTTCGGGAATCAGTGAGTAGGGCAGCGGGCAGCGTTCAGCTGTCAGCAAAGACTTCTCTGCGGTTATGTGTCCGATTTCCGATGGAGAAGGGAGAGAGACTCATTTGCCGGGGAATATTATGGTTTAGCCGCAATACCGTTCAGTTAAGATGAAGTCATCCCCGAATGCCTCTATCGGGGATATGGTTTTTCAGGCAGTTTAAACCAGATTCCCGCTCAGAATCGTTGCGGGAATGACAAAATTCGTGACCGATTATCCTTAAGTGAACAGTATTGGGTTTAGCCGTCGTCTTTTTTTTGACTGACACTGACACTGACACTGACACTGACCACTAATACCTGCTTTATCTTCTCTTGAATTGCATCTTCTGCAAACCCTGTATGGTTTCGATATACCTTCTTGCCTGGGCTTCTGTTTCCGGGTCCGGGTTGAGGTCCAGGACGGTCAGGAAGTACTGGTAGGCCGAGGTGAGCTGGCCCAGGCCCTGATACAGGGTGACGCCGGCGCCGAGGTAGGCGCGGTCCAGAAAGGGGCCGTTGGGGTGATCTGTTATATACTGCCTGAATACGGCAAGGGCCTCGGAGTAGCGGTTCTCTTTGAGCAGGAAATATCCGATCTGCAGACGGTCGGCAGGATCAATGGCCTTTCGTACAGCGGCCGAAGGGGATGAAAAATATCCGGTGACCGCATCCATGAAGTTCCCGCTTTTCAGGGACTCATGAATATTTTGCGGCGGCTGGATGCCTTGATCAGGTTCCCCGGTGTAAGGGCCTTCGGGTCTGTGTCCCATGATGGTTCGCCACCTGAACCGGCTGATGAATTCCGGGGAGCGGTCCACGCCGTAGGCAATGGCCAGGCCTGCCAGGAATCCTCCGATGTGGGCCCCGTGTGCCACGCCGCCTGAACCGCCCGAGGCCAGGAGAAAGGGGAGGAGGTTGTCCACGATGAGAAAAAACCCAAGGACCAGCCGCGCAGGGAGCAGGACCGTGTCCATAAAAAAGGGGAAGAGCATGACAAAGGCCCGGACCTTGTTCTTGGGGAACCAGAGGAAATAAAGCCCGAGGACCCCGGAGATGGCGCCGGAGGCTCCGATCATGGGCATGGGGGAGTTCATCTGGAAGAGCGAGTAGAAAAGGGTGGCGATCACCCCGGTTGCCAGGTAGACAGGGAGATAAACAAGTGAGCCGAGCCGGTGCTCCACGTTGTCACCGTAGATCCAGAGGAAGAGCATATTGCCGAAGAGGTGGAGGAATCCGGCATGGAGGAAAAGGGAGAAGAAGAGGTCATTAAAGGACGGGTGCGCCGGTTTGAATCCGTGAGCGAAGACAAAGAGGTCATAGGCGGAGATGTGATTGATGATCTGGTAGACAGGGAGATTCTGATATTGGGGAATGGCCCTGATATACTCCAGAATGGCCGGGTCGTTCAGGTCCGGCCGCGCCGTGCTCAGGGGAAGGGAGTAGAGGAGATAAACGGCTACATTGATCCCGATGAGCAGGTAATTGACCACCGGGGTCCCTTTGGGGTTGGGCATATCGCTCAGGGGCAGGAACAAGGCATGATCCTTTCTTGATTTCACGTCACTTGATTGCAATGCAATAAAACAGCATATTCGAATAAGACGATAAAATCAACTTTTTCATTAATTATCAGAGAGAACAAATTGCAAATGCCGTGAGAAGATGTATAATCAGGACATTATAAAGGAGGCCAAAGGGATGAAGGAAGAGGTCTGGTCATTCATGCTCGATCAGGAAAACAGGTTCCAGGAGATTTCCCTGGAGGCATTCGATCGGCTCGTCAATGAGGAGGACTCCAGGGCATTCCCGCAACTTGGGGGACAGGTCATGCTTGTGGCATTGGTCCATATGCGCTGCGAGCATGATAAACCCAGGCAGGTCAAGGCCATTGAATTCCGCCGGTACAGGCTGACCCATAATGGTTCCATGGACCCGAATTCCAGAGAGAGAAGGAAGCAGATGACCGCAGAACTGGCCTCTATCCAGCCGCAAAAACAGAATTCAGGTAATGTGGTAGATGCCTCCCGGAAATTCAAGGAGAGGCGCTTACACAATGAGTTCTCCTGGGCCCCCACGGTTTCCATGGTACAGCAGCTCTCTGCCGTGATCCATGATAAGACCAAGGGCCCTTTCGAGCCCAGGGAGATCATGTACCAGATCCTGCAGCTTACGTCTACGGCCTAACCAGTCATATTTACACAGAATGTATAAAAGCATCAAACAAAATACAACATCTGCAAGGAGGTTTTTTTGGACCTGTCCGAATACCGCAGCAACTTTCCTGTAACAGAGAAGCGCATCCATTTCAATCATGCAGTGGCCTCCCCGGTTTGCCTCCCGGTCATGAATGCGGTCGAGAGGTTCCTGAAAGAGAGCAGTGAGTTTGATATGGGATTGATCGGAGAGTGGACGGGACGCATCCAGAAGGTCAGAGAGAAGGCGGCCCTGTTTATGGGCGCCAGGGATTCGGAGATCGCCTTTATCCGGAGCACGGCCCATGGCCTTTCCCTGATTGCCCAGGGCCTCGACTGGAAAGACGGGGACAACATGGTCACTGCGAGCTGCGAGTTTCCGTCCAATATCTATCCCTGGATGAACCTGAACCGCCGCGGGGTGGAGACGAGGATGGTGGACCCCAGGGATGGGGAAATTCATCTTGATGATATCAGGGAAAAGGTGGATGCCCGGACGCGGCTTGTCAGCCTGAGCTGGGTGGAATATCAGAACGGGTTCAGAAATGATCTGGAGGAGATCGGCTCGTTCTGCCGGGGCAAAGGGATCTACTTTTGCGTGGACGGGATCCAGGGGGCCGGAGCCTTGCCGCTAAATCTCCATGCGCTTCCCGTGGATTTTTTTTCGGCCGGCGGGCACAAGTGGCTGCTGGCGCCGGTGGGGGTAGGCTGTCTCTATGTATCCGAGAGGGTCATGGAACGGGTCCATCCGGTGATCGTGGGGTGGCACAGCGTGAAGCATGCGGGGAATTTCGCAAATCTGGATTTCACCCTTCGGGAAGACGCCCGTAAATTTGAGGAGGGGAGTTCCTCCATGATGGGAATCTTTGCGTTAGGTGCGGCGGTCGATCTGCTCCTGGAGGCGGGGGCCCACCGGATATGGGAGAAGATCCGGGCCTTGCATGATCATGCCATTGAGGGGCTGAAACAAAAAGGGTATGAGATCCTCTCGCCGCTCAGGCAGGGGAACCGATCCGGTATACTGACCTTCGGTTCACGCCGGCATGCGCCGGAGAAGATCTTCGAGAGACTGACAGAGGCCCATGTGGTCGCCGCTCTCCGGGGCGGCGGCATCCGGATCTCACCGCATTTCTACAATACCGTGGAGGAGGTCGACAGGATGTTGGAAGTCCTTTTATGAAATTCCAGGGTCAGAGCGGTTCGTAACCGGCTTCTTTCACGGCTTTGCGCATCTCATCTACGGAGGCTTTTGTCTCATCGTAAGTGATCCTGGCCTCTTTCTTCTGCAAATCAACGTCCGCCCGGTCCACGCCTTTGAGTTTCTCCAGGGCCTCTCGTACGTGTCTGACACACATCTGGCAGGTCATTCCTTTTATCCCCAAAGTGATCTCGGTCATTTTAATCTCTCCTTAATAATATCTGAACTATATCGCATACCGCTGTCCATTTCAACAAGACAGATCCGGAGAGATCCCATTGACTTTTTCTGTAATAGCCGCTAAATTGGAATGCCTGAAGAAAAAGCAACATGAACCATGAGGCGTCAGGGATGACGCGGTCAGGAGGAGATCACCCATGCTGAGAGAACTGGTTATTAAAAACAGGAGTTACCGCCGTTTTTACGGGAATGAGAAGGTTAGTCTTCGTACCCTGAAGGAGCTGGTCGATCTGGCGAGGTACTCGGCTGCCGCTGCCAATCTCCAGCCCTTGAAATATATCCTTTCCTCGGATAAAAAAAAGAACGATCTGATCTTTCCTCATCTGGCCTGGGCAGGATATCTCAAAGACTGGTCCGGGCCCAAGCCGGTGGAGAGGCCTTCGGCCTATATTGTGGTCATGGGAGACACAAAGATCGCCAGGGATTTCGTGTGCGATCATGGGATAGCGGTCCAGAGCATCCTCCTCGGGGCTGTGGAAAAAGGGCTTGGGGGATGCATCATAGGTTCGATCCAGCGGAAAGGGCTGAAAGAGTCCTTGCGGATTCCCGATCAATACAAAATTCTTCTCGTCATCGCTCTGGGGAAGCCAAAAGAGACTGTGGTGATCGAAACCGTTGGACCGGATGGAGATATCAAATACTGGCGGGATGAAAAAGGGATACATCATGTCCCCAAAAGATCTCTCAAGGAAATCATAATAAAATAGAATTTTTTAGAGAGCAGGATATAGAATTCCTGAGTCACATCAGGCAGGGGACAGAGGTATGATCAATAAATCGGTGCCCACCAGGTTCAGGCTCACCCTGGAATATGACGGCACACGGTACAGCGGCTGGCAGAAGCAGGACGAGGCCAGGACCCTGCAGGGCTCCCTGCTGCAGGCCGCAGCTGCTCTCTTCGGCAGTGCTAAGGTGGACATCCAGGGGAGCGGCCGGACCGATGCCGGGGTGCATGCCCTTAATTACACAGCCCATCTGGAAGTGAGGACCGATCTTTCGCCTGACGCCATCCTGAACAGTATGAACGACGCCCTGCCCAGGGATATTGTGCTTCTCCGTGTGGAAAAGGCCCATGCGCGTTTCCACGCACGGCACAACTGCATCGCCAGAAGCTATATCTACCGTCTCTCCAAAAGGAAATCCGCCTTTGAGAGAAAATATGTCTGGTGGGTGCGCGAACCGCTCGATTTGGAGGCCATGCGCCGTGCCGCAGGGCTCCTGACGGGCATGCACGATTTTGTTTCCTTTGCCGAGAAGCAGGAGCTGAAAAAATCGACCATGGTGCTGGTACAATTTGTGGAACTGACCGAGGATAACGGCTTGATCGTTTTCAGGATCATCGGGTCTCATTTCTTATGGAAGATGGTGCGCCGGATTGTCGGCATCCTGGTGGAAGTGGGACGGCACAGCCTGGCCGTGGAGGATGTCAGAGGCTTCCTGACGGAAAAATCAGACCGGCCGTTCCGCTACATTGCCCCGGCGGCGGGGTTGTTCTTTGAACGGGCCTTCTATCATGAGCAGGAACTGCAGAAATTTCTGCATCACAGGGATGAGGTGTAATTCACTTGTTATGAAACGGAAATCACTGCCGCAGGTTCCATGCCCGATATGCAGGAAGATGACGGACTGGTATGATAACCCTTACCGGCCTTTCTGTTCCGAGCGGTGCAAGCTCCTGGACCTGGGGGCGTGGGCCAGCGAGGGATACCAGGTCCCCGGGGAGCCTGCATATCATGAGCCTTCGGCCGGCGAAGATGAGGAGCAGGAGAAACCGGGACCGGAAGAGGGGGAAGACGATGAAGGCGCTTCGATTTGATGGGAACCTCAGATATATGACGGACTATCCCGTGGACCAGGGCATGGATGCCCTGGGAAAGGCCTCTCTTCCCGGCGTCTTGAAGGTCCTGCTGAAGATAGATTGACAGGGGAGAAGGATTCTGTTATCTTACGCAAACGATCAGGGCGGCTGCATACACATCCTGCATATCCAAGAGACTCTGCGGAGAATCTGAATGGTGCTCTAACAAAAAAAAGGGGATTCAGAAATGGCTGAAAAGAAACAGAAGGGCGGGAAAGTGATTTCCATCAAGGAAAAGATCCAGGAAAAGATTCAGGTTCTGAAAAAAGAAGTGATGGAGAAGAAAAAGGCGTCGGAAAAGCCCATGGGGGACAAGGATCTCCGGGAAACGCACAAGACACTCAAGAGATTCCAGAGAAAACTCAGCCGGATAGCGGCACTGGAGAAGCGGGCTGAGGCCAGGGCCAAAAAGCCCGAAGCGGAAAAAGCCTCCGATGCCGCCGGGACCGAGGCCGGATCCGAGAAGGCGGCAGGGTAAGATGGCGGGAGAATCCATTAAAACTTCCTGTGGTATTCCCTGACCTTTCCGGCAAATTCCTTTCCAAATTCATAGCAGGCTGACTCGTCTTCAAGAGAAGGCCTGTATTTTACCTGAATCCCCGGTTCGACCGTTTCGAGCTTCATCCTCCTGAATTCCTCATAGGCCTCCTTGACGCCGCCTCCGGCCCATCCGTAGCTTCCAAAGGCCCCGACGATCCTGTTTTTGGGTCTGAGCCCGCGCAGGTGTGTGAGAAATTCGGCCGCCGAGGGAAACATGATGTTGTTCAGGGTGGGGGTGCCGAGCAGACACCCTCTGGCCTGCCAGAATTCCTTGATGGCGATGCTCATGGGGGTTGAGCGGAGCTTGATCACTTTCACGTCCATGTTCTCATCCTTGATCCCCTGCATGATCGGCTGGGTCATCCGGCCCGTGCTGTTCCACATGGTGTCATAGATGATGACCACCCGTTCGTCCGCCTTGCCGTCGGCCATGTCCAGATACATGTTGACCACCTTGCCCGGGTCGCTTCTCCAGATGATCCCATGGTCCGGGGCGATCATATCGATCTCAAGTCCGAGTTTCTGGATCTCGGCGATCTTGGCCTTGATCAGGGAGCCGAATGGCATGAGGATGTTCGCGTAATAATCCTTGACCGCATTTTCCAGTTCGTAGACCGAGAAACAGGTGAAGAACTCGTCGTCGAACCGGCCGGATGTGGCATAGTGCTGTCCGAAGGCGTCCTGGCTGATCAGGAGCTTGTCTTTCCTGACGTAGGTCATCATGGAGTCCGGCCAGTGGAGCATGGGCGTCTCCAGAAACATGAGGGTCTTGCTGCCGGTGTTCAGGGTGTCTCCGGTCTTGACGATCTTGAATTTCCAGCGAGATGTATCAAAATGGCGGTCGAGGCCCTGTTTGCCCTTGTCGGTGATGTAGAGGGTTGCATTGGGCGTGAGGTCCATGACCTTGTCCAGACATCCGGTATGGTCAGGCTCGATGTGATTGACGATAATATGTTCAATCCTGGCCGGGTCCACAATGTTTCTGACGTTGTCCAGCATCACCTTGGAAAAGTCGTCTTTCACCGTATCGATCAGGGTGATTTTTTCATCCATCAGAAGGTAGTTGTTGTAGGTGGTCCCGTTGGGCGTCACATAGCCATGAAAATCCCTGACCCCCCAGTCAATGGCGCCCACCCAGAAGATCCCCGGTTTTATTTCAACGGATTCCATAAATTCCTCCATGACCGATCATTGGTATTGTCAAAACTCAGAGCTTTTCTCTCTGCACTGGTTTCCTGGTTTCATCTCTCATGGAATGTATTATATGGAATGTATTATAAAGTTACGGGACGTTCAAGAACTTTTTGTGCATATCGCTGTTTTAGGGCCGGCCCTGAAGTTGACAGCCGTCGGAAATATTATTAATATGTTAAATCTGCCGTGACTTTTGAGGCTCATAGGCTGGGGAAGCCGCTGATTCGGCTATAAACTACAATAATATCAGCGAGTTATAAGCACTTATTTATTTTTTTGATTTTTTTTTGCAAAAATAAATATCAGTGGTATACTTTAAATCCTTTTCATTCGTACCACGGATTCAACGACTATTCACAGAATGGGAATAGAGGATGTTCATCATAGGTCGTTCTGAATGACGGGGCTTCAAAAGAAAATTGAACTGCTGAAGAAGATCATCGTTCCTTCCAGACGGGTACTGATTTTGACTCATGACAATCCGGATCCTGATGCCATTGCCGCGAGCTTCGGTCTGAAATGTTTTTTTAAGGAGTACATGGAGCAGGAGATCGTCCTTTCTTTCGGAGGGATTGTGGGCCGTGCCGAGAACCAGTCGATGATCCAGCACCTCAAGATCTCCATGACCCCCGTGGAGCAGGTCCGCTTCCAGGACTATTCACTGGTCGCCCTGGTTGATACGCAGCCCATGACCGGGAACAACTCCCTCCCCGATTCGGTCATGCCGGACATTGTGATCGACCACCACCCTCTTCGGGAGGAAACAAAGAAGGTCCGGTTTTTCGACGTGCGGCAAGAGGCCGGTTCGTGCTCCGGTATTGTCACCTCTTACCTGAGGGAGGCCGGGATCTCCATCCAGCCGAGGCTGGCCACGGCGCTCTATTACGGGATCAAATCAGACACGAATGATTTGGGAAGGAACGCTGATGCCCTGGATGTGGAAAGTTATCTTTTTCTGTTTCCCAAGGTGCAGAGGGACATCCTGAATCGGATCGTCCATCCCAAGGTTTCGGCGGATTATTTCAGGATTCTGAACAGGGCGTTCAAGAAGGCCCGCATACACGGTTCGTCATTGATCACCTCCATTGGGCGGACCAGGAACCCGGACATGGTGGCCGAGGTCGCCGACATGCTTCTCAGACATGAGGGTGTGGAATGGGTACTGGTCATGGGGATATTCCGGAAGGCCATGATCCTTTCCGTGCGAACGAGCGACATGCGGGGCGGAGCGGGAGACCTGGTGCAGAGCATGGTGCGCGGCATGGGGAAGGCCGGAGGCCACGGGATGATGGCCGGCGGCAAAATAGACGTCAAGAACGGCCTGACGCAGGAACTGGAAGAGATTCTTCAGGAAAGGTTTCTGAAAAAAATCGGGGATATTAACCAGCCCGTCGAAGCGCTGGTATAGATTCAATCGGGATCCAGAATGGACAAAGAAGCGTTGGTCCAGATCATTCAGAGGGCCATTCAGGCCGAAAGGGATGGGAACCGGTTTTACAGCCGCGCGGCCGGTGCCACCCGTGATCCCAAGGCAAAAAAGATGTTCGAGCAGCTGGCCAGGGACGAACTTTACCACGTGAATGTCATCGAGGATCTCTACCGGGACCTGTTGACGGGCGGTACCATAGAGCCTGTAAAGGGCTATCCGATCTTTGAAGAAAGAGAGAAGGAGTCCGGGGAAGAAATCCCTAATTTCGGAAGCGAAGCAGAGGTTCTTGAGCAGGCCATTCGAGATGAGATTGCGTCGAGAGATTTTTATCGGGAGGCGGCCGCGTCCTTGGCGCCAGGACAGGGGCAAGAGGTCTTTCATGATTTGGTGGAGATGGAAGAAGGTCATATCCGGCTCCTGCAGGCCGAACTCGACTTCATGGAGAAGACCGGGTTTTATTTTGACCATATGGAATTCAGTGCAGAAGGTGAAAGGGATTGATGCTCCAATAAACTCCGTTCCACTCCATTTTTCCTCGGCCTCGCATAGCTTCGAGGGGCGGTCAGGATGGGGTGTTATGGGGTAAATACAGCAGAGGAGGATGGTTATGAACTGTCCAAAATGCGGTGCTGCAAAAATGTCTATGGATAAGCCTGTCTACTTTAACAGGGACAATCAGGAGGGAGATTTTCTTTATAGCGAAGAGCTTCGCCGGTGCCGGATCTGCGGCAAGGTTGTCTTCATAAAGAAAAATCTCAAGAAAACCAGAATGAAATTCGTCAAAGGGCAGGTGATCACCGGAGGCTACGAAAACCTTTAATCTCAAGATAAGGAGGGCAAGATGAGGAAATGGAAGTGCACTGTCTGCGGCTATATCTACGATCCTGATGCGGGCGATCCTGACAGCGGGATCGCTGCTGGAACGGCTTTCGAAGATCTTCCGGATGATTGGTGCTGCCCGGTCTGTGGTGCAAGCAAGAGCGAGTTCGAACTGGAGGAATAAGGTCCGGGAAGAGGTGGGAACGGGAATGAGAATATACCGATGCAAGATGTGTGATTACGTTTATGATCCGGATGAAGGAGACATGGACAGCGGGGTTGAGCCGGGTATATTGTTTGATGAACTTCCCATGGGATGGGTCTGTCCTCTCTGCGGCGCCGACCAGGATGAGTTTGATAGGATTTAGGACGGATGAAATCATCGGAACTTTTTGTAAAGTGCCTGGAAAATGAAGGAGTCCGCTATATCTTCGGTCTTCCCGGCGAAGAGAACATGGATATCCTGGACGCCCTGTTTGACTCCCCGATTGAGTTTGTCTGCACCCGTCAGGAACAGGGTGCGGCCTTCATGGCCGATGTCTACGGGAGGCTGACCGGCAAGGCGGGGGTGTGTCTCGCAACCCTCGGGCCCGGCGCCACCAACCTGATCACCGGCGTCGCGGATGCCTTTCTGGACCGCTCTCCCCTGGTGGCCATTACCGGGCAGACCGGCCGCGAACTCATGCACAAGGAATCCCACCAGAATATCGATATTGTCCAGACGTTCAAGCAGTTTACTAAATGGAACGCCAGGGTGGGAATCTCCCGCACGATTCCTGAAGTCGTCCGCAAGGCCTTCAAAGTGGCCGAGACCGAGAAGCCCGGTTCCTGCCATATCGAGATCCCCGAAGATGTGGCCTCCGAAGATGTCGAGGGCGCTCCCCTTCCGGTGACCGGCTTCAAGATGCCCCATACCGATGACATGGTCTGCAGGAAGGCGGCAGAGATTATCCAGCAGGCCAGACGGCCCATTCTTCTTGCAGGGAACGGGGTGGTCCGGGGGAGGGCCGCGGATGCGCTCCGGAAGTTTGTGGAGAAGACGAGGATCCCCGTAGCCAACACCTTCATGAGCAAGGGCGTGCTCCCGTCCACAAGCGAGCTTTCCCTCTCCACCATCGGGATCCAGTCCAGGGACTTCATCTCCTGCGGTTTCGACCGTGCCGACCTGATCATCTCCGTGGGATACGATTTTGTGGAATACGCCCCTTCCTTCTGGAACAAGGGGAAGAAGCCCGTGATCCATGTTGATTTCACGCCGAGTGAAATCGATGAGTATTATATCCCCCAGGTCGAGGTGATCGGAGACATCGCCGCGAATCTGGCCAACATGATGAATGAGATCGAGCCCATTGACCAGGATGACTTCCCAAGGCTTCTCAAGACCATGGTGGAGGATGAACTCAAAGAGTACGCCCATGACACCTCTTTCCCGCTCAAGCCGCAGAAGATCCTTTACGATGTCCGCCAGGTTATGGGAAGAGAGGATATCCTCATCTCGGATGTGGGGGCGCACAAGATGTGGATTGCGAGGATCTATCCTGCTGAAGAACCCAATACCACGCTGATCTCCAATGGATTCGCAGCCATGGGATTTGCCCTTCCCGGAGCCATCTGCGCCAAGCTGATCCACCCGGAAAGAAAGGTCCTGGCTGTATGCGGGGACGGAGGGTTCATGATGAACTGCCACGAACTGGAGACGGCAGTCCGGATGAAGCTTCCTTTTGTCATTCTGATCTTCAATGACGGGAAGTACGGCCTCATCGAATGGAAGCAGATCAACCGGTTTGGCCGGACCTACGGGGTCTCTTTCGGGAATCCCGACTTCGTTCAATTGGCGAGATCCTTCGGCGCGGCAGGCTACCGCGTTCAGACGGCACAGGAGCTGAAGCCGGTCCTGGACGAGGCGTTTGCGGCCGGCGTTCCCGCTGTGGTGGACGTCCCGGTGGACTATCGGGAGAATATCAATCTCACCGAGAAGCTGGGGAGGTTAATCTGCTATATATAATCGTTTCGTTCAAACCGTTTAAACTGTTTAAGTCGTTTAAACCATTTAATCTATAGGAGAGGAAACTATGCCACACAAGATTACCGATGAATGCATTCTCTGCGGCGCCTGTCTTCCTGAATGTCCTGAAGAGGCGATCTCTGAAGGGGACCCCAAGTACATCATCGATCCGAAGAAGTGCACGGATTGCGGGAATTGTGCAGAGGTCTGCCCGACCGATGCCTGTGTTCCGGACGAATAAGGAGAACCGTCCATGATCAGAGGAGACGAGGACATTACAGAAGGGCTCCTGAATGCCTTCCGGCTTGAAAAAGGGGCCCATGCATTTTATCAGGCTGCATCCGAGCGCGTGCAGGACAGGAGCGCCGTGGAGATGTTCAAAAAGCTTGCCGACGTGGAAGATAGGCATATGCACGAGATCTACGACCTTTATAATGCTTTCCTTGGGGATCGCGGTCCGGTTCCTTTCCATGAGTTCAAAGACAAGATGCTGGCAGAATATACTGAGAGTGGCAAGACCATCAAGGCCGCGCTCTCGGACGTGCAGGGCCGCTTCTTCATGGATGCTAAAGAGGTCCTGCGGGTGGCCCTTCAGGAGGAGATATCGGCCCTGAACCTCTACACCCGGATGGCGGAACGTTCTGAGGACCCCGGCACGGCCTCGCTCTACAGGCAGCTTTGCGGCGATGAAGAAAATCACAAAAGCATGATCGAGAAGACCCTCAAGGGTCTTTAGTCCATGGACTCGTAAAAAATCTAACTTTGGTCGGCTTCGTAAAAAGCTCCAGGTGCAAGGCGCGCGAAATCCTGAGGAATGAGGCGTACTTATGCGGTACGCCGCAGTGACGAAGGATGAGCGGAACGCCGCATATGGACTTTTTACGAAGTCGTCTTGATTGAAGAGAGACCATTGTATATACTGGGGCTGTCAGGAAGTCCAAGGCGCCATGCCAACTCCGAGACCATTCTGGACCAGGTCCTGAGCGGGGCATCTGAGGCAGGCGCCGAGACCGGGAAAATCATCGCCGCGGGTTTCCGGAATCTTCACCCCTGCGTGAGCTGCGGGCATTGCCTCAAGACGGGCCGGTGCCGCGTCCAGGATGAGATGCAGGAGATCTATCCCATGCTCGACCGGGCTGACGGACTGGTTGTGGCCTCTCCGATCTACTTCATGGGGGTCTCCGCATTCCTCAAAGCCATCATCGACCGCTGCCAGTGCTACTGGTCCAGGAAATACGTCCTGAAACAGCCGATTTTCCCGGACCAGCCCGGGAGGGTCCGGAAAGGGATTTTTGTCTCTACAGGCGGCCATGACAAGCCCATTGTTTTTCAGGGGGCCAGGATGACGGTCCGGGCGCTCTTCGATGTCCTAAATGTCTCATATATGGACGAGTATTTTGCGACGAGCATGGAGAAGCCCATGGATATTCTCAACATGGAAGGCGCCATGGACTCGGTCTTGAACATGGGAAAGCGCCTGGTCGAGGAACTGAAGGGGCTGGCTCATGAATGAAGCGGACCGGATACGATGGGACAGGAAGTACGGGGACAAGGAGCCGTCATTGGAGATCACACCTGATCCTTTCCTGGTCCGGAGCATCAAGGGGATCCGGCCGGGCCGTGCCCTCGACCTCGGATGCGGTTCCGGGGACAACGCCATCACCCTGGCCGGGGCCGGCTTCGAGGTGACGGCCGTGGATATTTCCCGGGTCGGTCTGAAGCGTGCAGGAGAGCGGGCCAGCAAGGCTGGAGTCACTGTCCTGTTCCAATGCAGCGATGCCGAGGATTTTGATTTCGGGGATCAGGCCTATGATTTGATCACAGGCTTTTATTTTCTGAACCGGCACATCTTTCCCCGCATCAGGAAGGCGCTGAAGCCAGGAGGGATCTTTCTGTACAAGACCTATACCATGGACGAACTCCGCTACCGTCCGGAGCTGAACAGGGACTATCTTCTGGAGCATGAAGAGTTGAAGACCGTGTTCGGGGATTTTGAGATCCTGTTGTATGACGAGAGGGATACAGGAACAGAATGTTCGGTACGCTTTTTAGCCAGACGGCCTTGAATATCCAAAAACGCCCTTTTTCCGGAGAGAAAATTAAAACCTCTCTCCCTCTCCCCATGAATGGGGAGAGGGCGGGGGTGAGGGGTTGACCCCGTTAGAAGTTCCCTATGTAAGGCAATATAGTGTATCCGGCTATTTTGCCGCATAAACAAGATTACTTCTAACGGGGTTGACCGGGAAGAGCCCCTCATCCTAACCTTCTCCCCAAAGGGGAGAAGGAATATAAAGAAGAGATCAGGATTACGACACAGCCTCTGAGGGAGAGGGTGGGGGCGGGAGTGTCGGTTCACTCGATAGAATAAAGAGGGCAAAAGATTGATGGCTTCCGGAGGCTCGATGAAAAAGACAAGGATTGAAAAGGACTCCATGGGGGAGAAGGCGGTCCCGTCCTCCGCTTACTATGGCATCCAGACGGCGCGGGCCCTGGAAAATTTCCCGGTGAGCGGCATGCGGGCCCATCCCCTTTTCATCCGGGCCTATGTCCTGATCAAAAAGGCCGCGGCCCTGACCCATGAGCACCTCTCTCTGCTTGAGCCTGATATTGCCCGGGCCATTGTCTCTGCCGCAGACGAGGTGCTGAACGGGAAACTTGCCGACCAGTTCGTGGTGGATGTGTTCCAGGCCGGGGCAGGGACTTCCTTCAACATGAATGTGAACGAGGTTTTGGCCAACCGGGCGCTGGAAATATTGGGAGACGCCCGAGGGAACTACAAGCGGGTCAGCCCCAATGACCATGTGAACCGGTCACAGTCCACCAACGACACCTTTCCCACGGCCATGCATGTGGCCTCGCTCATGATGCTGCGGGAACTGCTTCCGGTTCTGGCGCGGCTCTCCCTGTCTCTGGAAGACAAGGGCAAAGCGTTCTCTGACGTGATCAAGTCCGGAAGGACGCATCTTCAGGACGCTGTGCCTGTGACTCTGGGGCAGGAGTTTTCCGCTTACGGCGTTGTCGTGCGCAAGGGCATGGTCCAGCTTCGCGCCTGTGAGCCGGCCCTTCAGGAAATTGCCATTGGTGGGAGCGCGGTGGGGTCCGGCTTGAATGTGCCTCCGGGGTTCCGGACTCGCGTGATCCAGCACTTGCATGAGATGACCGGCATAGCGTTCAGGCCCGCACCGGATCTCTTTGAAGCTGTGCAGAGCCGGGCGGCGATCGTATCTCTGTCCGGTGCGCTTCGCACCCTGTGCCTGGACCTGATTCGGATAGCGAACGATCTTCGGCTGATGGGCTCCGGCCCCCGCACCGGATTTGCCGAGATCAGCCTCCCGGCAGTTCAGCCCGGCTCCTCGATCATGCCCGGCAAGGTCAACCCAAGTCTTGCCGAGTGCCTGAACATGATCTGTTTCCAGGTCATGGGCAATGACCTCGTGGTTGCCATGGCCTCACAGGCCGGACAGCTCGAACTCAATGTCATGATGCCCGTGATGATCCACAACCTTCTCCAGTCCATGGAGATCCTGAAGAACTTTGTCCCGGTCTTTGCCGAAAAATGCGTGGCCGGGATCACGGCCCACAAGGAACGCTGCCGATCCTACTTCGAGAAGAGCCTGGGGCTGGCCACGATCCTGAACCCCCATATCGGATATCTCAGCGCCTCGCAACTGGCCAAGGAGTCGGAAGAGAAAGGTATCCCCATCCGTGACCTGATCCTGCAGAAGAAGCTCATGACGCCGGAGGAGTTGGACCGGATCCTCGACCCCGACCGGATCACGGGCCAGGATCAATCAATTTAAGGCCTTTTTCTATTTCCTGTCTTTTCCCCTTGCCTACACATCCGTTCCCTCGTGTAAAGCCAAAATAGAAATGTCCTATTCTTACCAAAATAGAAATGTCCGGTTT
>CAKKPE010000096.1 GCA_919901565.1 bacterium | reverse complement strand
CCCTTCTCCCCATAGGGGAGAAGGTTAGGATGAGGGGGTGACACCAAAAGACACTGCAAGGTTGACGCGAGACCAGGGACTCTCGGCCCCTTATGTTTTTAGCACTTCACTTGACCCCTTGACCCCTGATGTTTTCATTCAACATTACTCCACCACATCCATGACCACGGGTTCGACCTTGACCCCTTTGGCCTCTAAAAAGTCCAGGGCCGCTTTGATCTCCAACGGCTCCCCTTCGATTTCAAGGCCGACCAGCCCGAGTTCTTCGGTCACGCTGGCACACCGGATATTGGTCACCACCTTGAATTGGTGGCCCACCTGATAAATCAGGGACTCCCGTATCAATTGTCCGGGGAAGGTCAAATAAACCTTTCGTCTCATCTTAACCTCCAGCTATGGCCGGAACAATGGAAAGACCGTCCCCGTCGCGCACCTCGGTCTGCAGATCCTTCAGGAAACGGACATCTTCATCATTCAGGTACAGATTTACAAAACGCCTCAGGTTCCCCTGCTCATCACAGATCCTCTCCTTGATCCCGGGATAGGCCTTCTCCAGGTTATCCACAATCTCCCGGATACTCTTCCCTCCCACAGAAACCTCCGCCTGCCCCTGGGTCAATGACCTCAATGGAGTCGGAATCCTCACATTCACGCCCATCTTTCCTCCTCAATAGCTCATGCTGTTCCGGTTCTTTTTACCACACCTCTGCTCCCTTTTCCAGCAAAAGGGCCTCAAAGGACGACAATTTCGAATCGATCACCTGATGCTCCTTCACCTTCCCGATGAGGGCCTCCTGGGTCTTGAGCCCGTTTCCCGTGATAGAGATCACGATGGACTCGTCTCCCGGTATCCTTCCCTGCTCAATCAGCTTTTTAGTCACTCCCACGGTCACCCCGCCGGCCGTTTCCGTGAAGACCCCCTCGGTCTCAGCCAGCAGCTTGATCCCTTCAACGATCTCATCATCGGTGACCTCCTCGGCCCATCCGCCGGACTGTTTGATAGCCTGAATAGCGTAGAAACCATCCGCGGGATTCCCGATGGCCAGGGATTTTGCGATTGTGTTCGGCTTGACCGGTTTGAACAGATCGGTCCCGTTCTTGACCGCCGTCACAATCGGAGAGCAGCCGGCAGCCTGGGCGCCATAAAACCGGGTGCCGCATGATTCAGGTTCAATCAAGCCGATCTCCTGAAACTCTTTGAAGGACTTACGGATCTTGGTGATCAATGACCCGCCGGCCATGGGAACCACGATGTGTTTCGGGACCCGCCACCCCATCTGCTCCACGATCTCGTACCCGAAGGTCTTGGACCCCTCGGCGTAGAAGGGTCGTATGTTGATGTTCACGAAGGCCCAGCGATACCGGTCCGCAATCTCCGTGCATAAACGGTTCACATCATCATAACTCCCCAGCACACCCACCAGATGGGTGCCGAAGACCTGGGTGCCGATGACCTTTCCCTGCTCCAGGTCCGAAGGAATGAAGATATAGCTGTTCATCCCGGCAGAGGCGGCCGAAGCGGCCACGGCATTGGCCAGATTACCGGTGGATGCACAGGCCACGGTATCGAACCCGAATTCTCTGGCCTTGGAGACCGCAACCGCAACCACCCGGTCCTTGAAGGAAAGAGTCGGATGGCTTACGGCATCATTTTTCAGGTAAAGTTCCGAGACGCCAAGGGCCTTGCCCAGATTGTGCGCCCGGACCAGGGGTGTAAAACCCACATCAAAACCTACCGTAGGCCCGTTGTCCAGGGGCATAAGTTCGGCATAGCGCCACATGTTCGGTGGACGGGAAGCAATCACCTCGCGTGATAGAACCTTCCGGATCTCATCGTACTGGTAGGTCACCTCCAGCGGACCGAAACAGAATTCACAGATATTTATCGGTTCCTTGGGATATTCCCGTCCGCATTCCCTGCATCTCAGACCTTTAACGTAACCCATAAAATCTTCCTTCTGATTGAAAGTCTCATAACCATATAGGAATTGTTTTCTCATAATTCCTATCTATTAAGTAAAGTATAACCTTAAATGAGTCCTCCCCTGATGTCAAGCCTTTTTTAAAGACTTGTTATTAAAAAATTAGTTTTAACCGGGAGGCCTTGGATAAGTACGGTCTAATCCCATGATAAATAACGTTTTTTATGCGTTCAGGCAGGCTACGGGGCCTCCGACCCGGGCACACTTCCATGGATCATGCTCTCCGCAATCCCGATCAGATCGAAGGGACCGGATTTCATCAGGACATCGATCCTGTATTTCCCCTCATCCCATGAAACCCCGCTGCAGTGTTCACCGTCAGCGCATTGCCCCACAGTGAGCACAGCCTTGCGTCCCTTCAGGGAGTAGGTGACCTGCTCTTCGACACGCTGGACCTCTATCTTCCTGTCCCAGACCGGAGGTCTCCCTCCAGCGGTCTGGGAGGTCATAAGGATCGTATCTCCGGTCTGCTCATCCCTGAATTCCAGGATAACCGCTATGAAGGGGGTCCGCTGCGCCAGGATTCTGGACGGAGGCCAGCGCAGGTTTTTCGGGAAGTAGGACGGAACATAGACCCGATGAATCTGCAGCCTGGTCCTGACGAGATCGATATTGCTGTAGGGTCTGATGGTATCCTTCTGGATGATCCAGGGCATCCAGTTGATGATTCTGAGCATCAGGATGACAGCGGCAACGGTTGCGGCAAACAGGAGATATCGGATGAATTGTTTTTTCACGGGACCTCACCTCACCTGGACATCTTGAAGCTTGTCATTATACAACATAGTAATTGATGATCGAAATCACAATCAGCGTCAGTGCCCATTTGAACCAGGCGTTCTCTTTGATGCCGGCGGTCTCCTGCTCGAGCCTTTTTATTCTGCTGTCGATCAGCATGGTCTGGCTGTATTCCTGAAGATTCGCCCTTACTTCCGTAAGTTTTTCAACTCGAAACGTCTTTGGGGCGTCGGCTGTATGAAATAGTTTTTTCAGGGTTTCCGCCAGGGCATGGGGCTTCCCCGTTATAGAAACGGCAATGTCATCACAGATCTTCTCTTCTTCCTGAACGATCTTCCTGAATTCGATCAGGGTCACGGGATTAAAGAACATCATGACCCTCAGAATGAAGATGAACAGCAGAGAAGGGCGTTTGTTCCTCGCAATATGGGCCATCTCATGGACCAGAGCGACCTGGAGCTGGTCCCGGTTGAGGACCTGGAGCAGTCCCGTGGACAAAAAAACCGCAGCGTTCCTGCCGGTTGCGGAAAACAGGATATAGTCGTCATCATCAATAATAAGCACATCGGGCTTTTTCCCTTTGATCTCCTTCAGCACCTGGAATACAACGGAATCCGGGCCGGGCCGATGCGTCTCAAGTTTCCTGGACCTGGTTTCATGGGTGTGTTTCACAATCGGGATCATCTCCTGAAAGATGAAGATCATGGTCGACAAAATCAAAATAAGAATAAAGATGAGGCCGAATGGGACCACTCCCCCGATATTCAGGTAGAGCCAGCGGTTGATGTCAAAGAGTGCTTCAAATCTGAAGAGAATAGATCCCCTGTCCGGGTTGAGGATCTGAAACACGGGCCAGGAAAAGATCGGCAGGACCATGACGATGAAACGGAATCTCTGCTTCATCAGCGGTTCTTCAATCCGCCAGGTACGGATAGCTCTCTCGACGATGATGACCGAGATCAAGGCATGGCAGAATGACTGGGCCATATAGATCCCAGGGGTAGATGAAAAATAATCCGACAGGTTCATGGTACTCCGGGATGTCGTATGCCGATTTCCAGGCCCACGGATAAGAAAAGGGGCACTCAAGGGAAAGATTAGCAAAAACAGGCAAAAATGTCACAAAAAAAACTCCACCGGCTGGTCCCCCCTCTTATACTAAGTGCTAATTATTTTTATCTTCCAGTTTGCGGTAAAGGGTGGCGAGGCTGATCCCGAGGATATCGGCGGCTTTATTCTTGTCATCATGGGCATTTTCGAGGACCCAATGGATATGGCGCTTTTCAAATAAATGGACGGCGTTCTTGAGATTCTCCTTGTCCTTTGCATTCAGACCGTTGATCTCATCGATCAGGTTGGACGGCAGGTTCTCCGGCTCCAGCAGGGGAGGTGTCCCCATGATCATACTGCGCTCGATCACATTCTCCAACTCGCGGATATTCCCTCTCCATTTGTAATCCATCAGGATCCGGATGGTTTCCGGTGCGGCGCCGCGGAAATTCCTGTTCAGCTCCTTGTTGTATTTCCTGATGAAATGGTCTGCCAGAAGCGGAACGTCTTCACTCCGTTCCCTCAAGGGGGGGATATGGATCCCGACCACGTTCAATCGGTAAAAAAGGTCCTCGCGGAAAGTGCCTTCCCGGATTCTCGTTTTAAGGTCCTGGTGTGTGGCGGCAATGAGCCGTATATCCACCTTGACGGGTTCAGTCGACCCGACTGGGAGGATCTCCCTCTCCTCGATGGCCCGCAGGAGTTTGGTCTGCAATCCCGAAGTCAGGTCACCGATCTCGTCCAGGAACAGGGTCCCTTTGTCCGCAATCTCGAACAGGCCCTTCCTGGCCTCGATGGCATCGGTAAAGGCCCCCTTTGCATGACCGAAGAGTGCCGAGTCGAGCAGGGTTTCCGGAATGGCGCAGCAGTTGACCGGCATAAACCGCTTCTGTTTCCGGGGACCGCTGTTGTGAATGGATCGGGCGACCAGTTCTTTACCCGTGCCGCTCTCTCCGGTGATCAGTACCGTTCCCCTGGAGGAGGAGACCTTCTGGATCATTGAAAGCAGATCCATGACCTGCCTGGATTTACCTATGATGTTCGAAGAGTTGTAGATTTCATCAACCTCTCCGCGGAGGAGGATATTGTCCAGGGCCAGTTCCCGGTAATGGAACAGCTTCCTGACCTTCAGGATGATATCTTCGAGGATGAAGGGTTTGATGATATAGTCGCTGGCGCCTTCCCGAAGGGCCTCGACTGCGGTTTCGATGGAGGCGTAGGCCGTGATGATGAGGACGGGCGTCTCCGGACGGATCTCCTTGGATTTCCTCAGGACCTCAATGCCGTTCATTCCGGGCATGCGGATGTCGCAGATGACCGCATCAAAGGCAAATTGGGCCATGAGTTCCAGAGCCTTTTCCCCGTTGGAGGCCGTAACCGTATTGTACCCTTCCTCCAGCAGGACCGTACTCAAGGTATCCCGGATGGTCACCTCATCGTCGATGATTAAAATCTTTTCGGGCATAAGCCATTCCGATTCTGATGATCAGGCCGGACGTTCCTGCAGCAGCGCACAGATCATCTCTGCGGCTCAGGAACAGGAAGGAATACCCTGAACGCGCTCCCCTTGCCTACCGTGCTATCCACTTCAATTCTGCCTTTAAAATTTTCAATGATCCCGTAGCTCACCGAAAGGCCAAGGCCGCTCCCCTGGCCCACTTCCTTGGTGGTGAAAAAGGGTTCAAAGATTTTTTCGAGGTTTCCCTCAGGGATTCCTATTCCGGTATCGGTAAAGTCGATCCGGACCCACCCCTTGTCCCTGAACGTTTTGATGGTCAAGGCGCCTCCGGACTTCATGGCATCAATGGCATTCAGAATCAGGTTCATAAAAACCTGAAGCAGCTGATCCCGGATCAGGAAGAGATCTGGAAGTCCATCATCCATGTCGGTTTTTAACCTGACGTCACTCGCCTGTTTGCTGTACTTGAGGAAACCGATGGCGCTCCGGACCACCTCGTTGACACTCACGGCCTCGGCGCCGTGCTGAGAGGGCCTCGCAAAATCGACCAGCTCGCGAACGATTTCAGAGATCCGATCAATGTGTTTGCGGATCAGGTGAAGCCTTTCCTGGCTCAAAGGGTCTTCGGTCTTCCTCTGGATCAATTGCACCAGAGAGGAGATGGATGTAAGCGGGTTACCCACCTCATGGGCGATGCCGGAGGCAAGAAGCCCCACACTGGCCATCTTCTCCTGATGGATCAGCTGTGCCTGGGATTCCTTGAGCTGTATGGTGGCCTCCGCCACACGGTGTTCCAAACTCTGTTCCGCCTTTTTAATCTGGTCCATCTGCTGTTCGAGAGTAAACATCATGTTGTTGAAAAGCTCTCCCAACTCGGCCATGGAATTCTGAGTGGAGGCCTTGAACACATCACAATCCTTGCAGTCATCCAGAAGACGGGCATGCGTCCCCACCACCTTCTCTCCGCAATGGGTCCCGGCGATCTGCCAGCAGCGTAGATTGTCGGCGCCATAGGCCGGGCATTCCTTGCGGGTACACTCCGTCTTCTCCCAGCATTTGACCAGATAGGGATTCTCAAAACGGGTCTTTAAATTCCTGCTCTTTTCAGCCTCAAAAAAGAGATGAGTGAGTTCGTTGATGGTCTTCTCGAACTCAGCGCTGCATGCCTTGTTTTTGAGTTTCGCTCTCATCACTCTTGATTCCCTTGCTTTGTAAGATAGATTGTATGCATTGTACACCATCCAGGGCTGAACTGACAATACCCCCGGCGTAACCGGCCCCTTCTCCCACGGGATAGAGCCCTTTCACACTGATGGAGGCGTAATCTTCACCCCTGAGAATCCGCACCGGAGAGGAGGTCCGGGTCTCTATCCCGATCATCACGGCTTCATCCGCCAGAAACCCCGGAATCTTGCGCCCCCATGTATGGAGGGCCCGTTTGAGACTCAGGGTTACAAAATCCGGGAGCAGCCCCTGCAGATCCGCCGAGACCACACCGGGACGGTAGGTGACCGGCGGCAGTGCTGCAGATGTCTTGTCCCGCAGGAAATCCGTAACCCGCTGAGCCGGGGCTGAATAGTCCCCTCCCCCCATCCGAAAGGCGGCCTTTTCCATTCGCCGGAGAAAGGCAAGTCCGGAGAGCGGCTGCGGGCTGCCGAAATCATCCTGATGGATGGTTACGACCATACCGCTGTTGGCATAGCCGCTGTTTCTGTGATAGGCGCTCATGCCGTTCGTGACCACACTTTCCGGCTCTGCATTCGCCGCGATCACCTTGCCGCCGGGGCACATGCAGAAAGAATAGGCCCCCCGGCCCTGGACACTGTCCCGGAAGGTCAACCGGTAATCCGAAGGGCCAAGGCGCCCGTGCCCCGCCCACCGGCCATACTGCGCCCGGTCGATGATATCCTGCGGGTGTTCTATGCGTACGCCCACGGCGAGCGGTTTGGGTTCCATCCGGACCCCGGCCGCAAGGAGCGCCTCAAGGGTATCCCCGGCCCCATGGCCCAGGGCAAGGATGACGGTCCCGGTCTCGATCTCTTCCTGATGGTTGACAAGAACGCCCCGCACCGCGCCGTCACGGACCACGAGGTCTGTCATCCGGCTGTTGAATCGGACCTCACCGCCGGCGGATTCGATTTTATCATGAAGGGCGACGATCACCCGCCTCAGCCGGTCGGTCCCGATATGCGGACGGGATTCGTAAAGGATCTCGAAGGGCGCCCCTGCATCAACCAGTTCCTGCAGTATCCAGGGGATCTCCGGGGCTCTTTTCCTGGTCGTGAGCTTCCCGTCCGAAAAGGTTCCGGCCCCGCCTTCGCCGAAACAGACATTGCTCTCGGGCAGGAACGCCCCTTGAGACCAGAAGACCTCCACATCCCTGATCCGCTCCTTCATGCGGCGCCCCCGCTCCAGGACGATGGGCTTCGCCCCGGAACGGGCCAGGACCAGGGAGGCAAAGATCCCCGCCGGGCCGAAGCCTATGACCACAGGCCTGCTGTCAAACCGGCTTTGCTTGATGATCGGGAAGACCGGTAAGGGTATGACGCGCTCGGCCCGCAGCCCCTGTGTTCCACTGAGCCTTTGGAGCAGGAGATCCTCATCCGGAACGGAAATCTCCACCTGATAGAGGATCCGCACATCCTGACGGGCATCTATGGACCTGCGGACAATCCGGAAAGATATGATCTCGGAGGAGAGGATCTGGATGAGACCGGCCACAACCTGTTTCAGATCCAAAGTGTCCTGGTCAGGCGTCAGCCGAATTTCACTCAGCAATAGAGGCATGGTTTCTAAAGAAAGACAAAAAGACCAAAGGTCAAAATGCAAAAGTGGGTAAAAAGGGTTCGAGGATTCCAGGGTTCAAGGGGTCAAGTGAAATACTGAAACGCAAGCAAAATCTTCAGAGAAAAACCTTTAAACCTTTGAACCTTTAAACCCTTGAACCCGATGACCCTAAATCTTTTATGTCCCCATATCCCAGGATGTGAGGTACTTCTTCTGTTCGGCTGTGAGTTCATCCAGGGTGATGCCCATGGTCTTGAGTTTCAGGGAGGCGACCCAGGAATCGATTTCCTTGGGGACATCATAGACCTTCTTGCCCAGTTTTCCCTTGTTCTTGACGGCGTATTCCGAGGCCAGTGCCTGGGTGGCGAAGCTCATGTCCATGACGCAGGCCGGATGGCCTTCGGCCGCCGAGAGGTTGATCAGACGCCCCTCTGCCAGGACATAGATCTTTCTCCCATCCTGCAGGACATATTCGTCCACAAAGTTCCGGACTCCCTGGTTCACGGTTTTCGAAATCTTTTTCAGGGCCACGAGGTCGAGTTCCACATCAAAGTGCCCGGAATTGCAGACCATGCATCCGGTCTTCATGACCTTGAAGTGCTCTTCCCGGACTACATGGATGTCGCCGGTCAATGTGCAGATCAGATCGGCCTGCCGGGCTGCCTCAATCATCGGCATGACACGGAGTCCGTCCATGGCCGCCTCAATGGCCTTGACCGGATCCACTTCGGTGACAATGACATTGGCCCCCATACCGCGCGCCCGCATGGCGAACCCTCTTCCGCACCATCCGTACCCGGCGGCAACCACAGTCTTTCCGGCCATGAGGATGTCCGTGGCGCGGATGATCCCGTCCACCGTGGACTGGCCCGTACCGTAACGGTTGTCAAAAAGATGCTTGGTGTCCGCGTCATTGACTGCGATGATCGGGAAAAGCAGGGCATTGTCCCTCTCCATGGCCCTGAGACGGATCACACCGGTTGTGGTCTCTTCCATGCTGGCGACAATCTGCCCGGCCAGTTCCGAATGCTTGGAAAGGATGGAAGATACCAGGTCTGCACCGTCGTCCATGGTGATGTTTGGACCGTGCGCCACGGCCGCCTCGATATGCCGGTAAAAGGTGTCACGATCCTCACCTTTCTTCGCAAAGACCGGAATGCCATAATGTTCCACAAGTGCAGCAGCCACATCATCCTGCGTGGAAAGCGGATTCGAGGCACAGAGGAGCATATCGGCCCCGCCCGCCTTCAGAGTTCTCGCCAGGTTGGCTGTCTCTGCGGTCACGTGAAGACAGGCCGACATCTTCATCCCCTTGAAGGGAAGTTCTTTTTCGAACCGTCTCCGCACTTCACCAAGCACGGGCATATCCTGATCGGCCCACTCGATTCTTCGTTTCCCTTCGGCCGCCCGCTCCGGGGCCGCAACATCACATTTCAACTTCGTATTCGTACCCATTGATACTCCTTTATAAGTTATCTGTTCCTGCCTTCCGGCAAGAGTTTTCAGCCCGCATCCGGCGTGTCGTAAGCTCCGGCTTGCCGGCCCCGGTGCGATCAGTTATCAGCGATCCTGAAGGCCGTGTCAGTGGTCTGTGTCGGTGTCAGTGACCACAAAGGCCGTGTCGGTGTCGGCACCAACTACAGCGGTCAGCTATCAGCTTTCAGCAATCAGCTATCCGCCGTCTGCCGTCTGCCGTCTGCCCTCTGTCGTCTGTCTTCCGCCTTCCGCCTTCCGCCCTCTGTCGTCTGTCGTCTGACCCTCTGTATTCTACAATCCCGCCAGTTTCTTCAACTCACCGGCCATATCGGTCTTCTCCCAGGTAAAGCCGTCTCCTTTGCGCCAGAGGATACCTTCGGGACTTCTGCCGAAATGCCCATACGCGGCGGTGGCTTTGTAGATCGGCCGTTTGAGGTCGAGCTTCTTGATAATCTTGGCGGGGCGCATATCAAAGACCTTGCGTACGATCTCCACGATCTTGTCGTGAGGGATCTTTTCAGTGCCGTATCCATCCACATGCACGGAAACCGGCTGGGCCACGCCGATGGCATAGGCGAGCTGGATCTCGCACTTGCCGGCGATCCCCGAAGCCACAATATTCTTGGCGATATATCGGGCCATGTAGGCTCCGGAACGGTCCACCTTGGAAGGATCTTTGCCGGAGAAACATCCGCCTCCGTGGCTCCCTACGCCGCCATAGGTATCGACGATGATCTTCCTCCCGGTCAGTCCGCAGTCTCCCTGGGGGCCGCCGACCACAAAGCGTCCGGTCGGGTTGATATGGTACGTAATGTTCTCCTCGTCCAGCAGTCCCGCCGGGATGACCGGTTTGATGACCTTCTCGATTATATCTTCCCGGATTTCCTTGAGCGTTACATCCGGGCTGTGCTGTGTGGATATGACAATGGTATGGACCCGCTTCGGAGTCCCATTCTCATATTCCACAGTCACCTGGGATTTACCGTCGGGCCGGAGGTATCCGAGAACGTCCTCTTTTCGGAGCTCGGCAAGCTTCCGGGTCAGCTTGTGGGCCAGACTGATGGGGAGCGGCATATACTCCGGGGTTTCGTTCGTGGCATAACCGAACATCAGCCCCTGATCGCCGGCACCCTGCTCTTCTTCCTTTTCCCGGTTGACCCCCATGGCAATGTCCGGGGACTGCTCCTGGATCGAGGTGATCACGGCGCAGGTCTCGTAGTCGAAACCGTATTTGGCCCGCGTATATCCCAGGTCCCTGATGGTCTCCCTCACGATCCTGGGGATATCCGCGTAACAGGATGTGGTGATCTCACCCGCCACCATGGCGAGACCCGTGGTAACCAGGGTTTCGCAGGCCACATGACCATCCGGATCCTGGTCCAGGATGGCATCCAGTACGGCATCGGATATCTGGTCGGCGATCTTGTCCGGATGTCCTTCGGTCACGGACTCTGACGTAAACAGGTATTTCTCAGGCATAGGGCGTCTCCATTTAAAAATTGTTTATGGTTAAAATTTCAGCAGCGAAAAAACCGGATATCCATCCAGTTTCTTTCTCCCATTCAGGAACTCCAGTTCCACCAAAAAGGCGCATTCCACAATCTTCCCTTCAAGCTTTTCCACAAGATCTATGGTGGCACGAATTGTCCCTCCTGTGGCGATCAAGTCATCGGCAATGACCACGTTCTGTCCCGGCTCAATTGCATCCTGATGGATCTCAAGTTGGTCCGTTCCATATTCCAGTTCATAGATTGTCTTGTGCGTTTTATACGGGAGCTTGCCCGGTTTTCTCACCAGGATGATCCCGGCCCCGAGACGATAGGCCAGAGCGGCGCCGATCACAAAACCCCGTGATTCGATCCCCACGACCAGATCGATTTTCTTTTCAATATATCGATGGGCCAGGGTATCGATGGCCCGTGCAAAGGCTTTTTTGCTGGAAAGAAGTGTAGTGATATCCTTAAAAATAATGCCCTTTTTGGGAAAGTCCGGAATATCACGAATCATCTTTTTCAGTTCGTCCATTTCTCTCTTCCTCCGCTGGAAAACCTAAATCTATTTCGCCACAAAGGCACTAAGACACGAAGAAACGCGTGAGTCAATCTGTTTTAACCAGAATTGTTTATCCTTTTTTCGTGCCTTGGTGTCTTCGTGGCGACATGTTTAATAATACCCTAATCTATCTTGCCACAAAGGCACTAAGACACGAAGAAACGCGTGAGTCAATCTTTTTAACTAAAAATGTTTATCCTTTTTTCGTGCCTTGGTGTCTTCGTGGCGATATGTTTTTATTATCCTTACAATATCTCATCAAAGATCAATTCATCACGGTTGATAATATACCTGAGTTTCTTGAGCGCAGAAGACTCGATCTGCCGTATCCGCTCGCGCGTCACCCCGAATTCCTCCCCTATCTTCTCCAGCGTCTTGGGCTCCCCATCCTCGAGACCGAAGCGGAGAATCACCACGTTCTTTTCGTTCTCCGTCAGTTTCTCGAGCCAAGACGCGATCATCTCATGCCTTTTGATTCCTTCAACAATATCCGATGGGGACAGGATTGAGGTGTCTTCGATCAAATCCTTGAGAGAATTCTCCTGTTTTTCCCCGATTGGCATGTCCAGGGACTGGGTGGACCGCACGACCTGCATGACCTCCTTGATCTTGTCCACGCTGGTATCCATGACCGAGGCCATTTCGTCCATGCTCGGTTCCCTTCCCTTGGCCTGGATCTGGTCGCGCAGAGCCCTGATGAAGCGATTGATCTTCTCATCCACATGGATGGGAAGACGGATGGTCCGGGTCTGGTTAACCAGAGACCGCTCAATAGCCTGACGGATCCACCAGGATGCGTATGTACTGAACTTGAAACCCTTCTGGTACTGAAAGCGCTCCACAGCCTTGATCAGGCCGATGTTCCCCTCCTCAATCAGATCCAAGAACGGGAGGCCGCGGTTCAGATACCGTTTTGCAATGCTCACCACAAGCCTGAGGTTGGCTTCGATCATCTTCTGCCGGGCCACAGGATCTTTCTTCCAGACCTTCTTGGCCAGTTTAACCTCTTCTTCAGAGGTCAGAAGAGGTATGGCACTGATCTCCCGGAGATAGATCTTGATGGTATCCAGGGACTTCGAGAACCTCGAAGAATCAGGCTCCTTGTGTTCCGGCTCTTCTTCAGTAGTCTTCGCCTTTGGAGCCTCGAAATCTACCTCCTCACCTTCATCCTCTTGACCACCGGCCAAAATGGCCTGCTCCTCTTCTTCCTCTGAAGGCTCCGGCATTTGATTTTCCGTGTTCACATACCCCTCTTTTTTGCATAATAAGAAATATTAATAGTATAAAATTCTGGTATTAAAAGCAAGAAAAAATCAAAATGAATGGCTTTTCAAAGCAACCGGATAAAAATTGGTCGGGGCGAGAGGATTTGAACCTCCGACCCCTGCGTCCCGAACGCAGTGCTCTACCAG
>CAKKPE010000095.1 GCA_919901565.1 bacterium | reverse complement strand
AAACCGGACATTTCTATTTTGGTAAGAATAGGACATTTCTATTTTGGCTTTACAACCTATGACACAAAGGTTGACTCTCCTATTTGAATCGATTAGAATATGAAAAAATGATGGGGAATGAAGAGTTTATCCCGTGTATTGCCCTGAATGTTTCAGCAAGATCGAACCAAAGATTATTCTTTGCCCCAGGAAGCATATTACAATGACAACTGATTTCACATTAATTTAAATATTTACCATCAATTTTGACAAAATGGATACAGGAGACCCTTTAATGCCAGACCAGATAAAAGTCCGCCGAGAAAAAGGGAAGATATGGAGTCACGTGCGTAAAAAATTGATATACGAAACTCCTGAGGAAACCGTTCGCCAGGAGTACCTCTGCATCCTAGTTAATGAATACGGTTTCTCACTTGATCAAATTGACGAGGAAGTATCCGTTCCCGGAGAGCGCGGTACCAAAGATGCCCGTGCCGACTTTGTCGTCTGGCGCACACCAGAGGATAAACGCGATGGCAAAACCGATCTCATTGTAGTTGAATGCAAGGCGGACAACGTTGCTATCGACCAGAAGGTTTACGTTCAGGGCTCTAACTATGCTCAATATGAACGGGCAAAGTTTTTCGTCACCCACAATCGGCGTAGCACGAAGTACTGGAAAGTCGATCTCACCAAACGTGCGCCCAATTACTCTGAGATAAAAGATATCCCTCATGCCGACGCTTCGGATAAGGAAATCGAAGAACTGCTTTCCAAGCTGAAGCCTTTCGAAGGCAAGGAATTTGCCGAATTGCTTCATGCTTGTCATAACGTCATCCGTAATAACGAACACCTCGACCCTGCCGCAGCCTTCGATGAGATTGCCAAGATTCTTTTCGTGAAGGTATGGGTGGAACGGCGGCTCAAAGAAAAACGAGAACGCAAGAACCTATTTACCGTGGAATTTCTTAAAAGCCAGGTCTCCAAGAACCCGATCCAAACCCTTTTTGAGGACACCAAAGATGCATACAAAGCGGACAAGATTTTCGATGATAATGAATACATCAACTTGCGTCCTGCCACGGTCGAGGCAATAGTAAAAAAACTCGAAACTTACAACCTTTCCGAGACCAGCGAAGATGTGAAAGGCATCGCCTTCGAGCGTTTCCTCGGCCAGACCTTCCGTGGTGAAATCGGCCAGTTCTTCACGCCACGTCCGATTGTCGAATTCATGATCCGTATGATGAATCCGCAGGAAGGCGACACTATTTGCGACCCAGCCAGCGGCTCCGGCGGCTTTCTTATTCGATTCTTTGAAATCGTCCGCGAGAAGATCGCTGCCGACGAGGACAGAGAATATCAAGAGTTCGCCGCTGAACTTGCGACGAAGAAGTACTCCACACCGAAGAAGGCGGAGCTACTTCGCAAGAAGGACGAAGAACGCCGGCAGGCCCTCGATCCCGTAAGCGATCCCGAGGTGCCTGCCTCACTGCGTGCGCGGTCCCGAGTGTGGAAGCTCTCAAACACCTGTATCTATGGAACAGACGCAAACGACCGCATGGCCCGCACGAGCAAAATGAACATGATCATGCACGGCGACGGGCACGGAGGAGTGCATCATCACAACGGCCTGCTGAACGTCAACGGTATCTTCGAGGAGCGTTTTAATCTCATTCTAACCAATCCGCCATTTGGCGCAAACGTCAGCGACGATAACGTTGTGCTGCCCAGCGACATCGCTGTGTCCGCAGCCGCGCGGAGCCGCTACAAGGCACAATTTGGCAAGAAGTACGATGAAGCCGTTGCGCGCGTTGGGGCTGCTGAGGGAAAGTCGATCCTTTCCTTGTTCCACCTCCCGCGCACCGGACGCATTAAAACAGAGTTGCTCTTTATTGAACGCTGTATCGATCTACTCCAACCCGGAGGACGACTCGGCATTGTTCTACCCGAAGGCGTCTTCAACAACCCCTCGCTCGTCTACGTAAGGGAATTCTGCGAGAACCGTGCCTTCATCCGTGCCGTAATAAGCCTGCCACAGGAGACGTTCTTTTCCTCCGGCGCGAGCGTGAAAGCGTCGTTGCTTTTCCTGCAGAAGTTCACGGAGAAAGAACAGGCTGATTTTAACGCTAAGCATGCCAAGGCCCATGCCGAGGTGGAAACGAAGCACGCTGCCGCTATCGCTGCTGAAACCAAACGGATGGAGAAAGCGATAGCTGCTGCCAATAAAGCGCGGGACGCCGAACAGCGTAAGGTGTTACAAAGAGAACTGGCGGACTACGAGAAACGCATGGCTGATACCATCGTCGCAGAAACCCGCGCTTTGCTCAAAGAGCGTTTTCCTTATCCAATCTTCCTCTACGAAGCCGATAAAGTCGGTATCACCGCCACAGGTGATCCGGATCAGAACGAGCTTTACCCAAATGACAACATACCACCTGGTATCGAGAAAACCTGCCTGGAGTTATATCAGGAGTTTCGACGCAATCCCAAAACATTCCTTCTCACTGAGGCTACACAATGATGGCAATGAGTACAGTCGCGCCCCGCGCCTTTGCTGTTTGGTGGAAGGATTTAGAGCGATGGGTAATTCCAACCGCTCTCCTGTTGCGCCAGACATTACCACCTGGATGGGAGCGGGTTCGTGTTGGGTCACTTGTCAAACAAGTCACCGATCGTATCAAAACCGAGCCAGAAAAAGAATACAAGATGGCTGGCGTGAAATGGTACGGCGAGGGCGTTTTTCACCGCGAAACTGTGCGCGGCGATTCAATGAGCGCAAACCAAGTCACGCGGTTGGTTCCGGGAGCTTTGATTTATAACCGACTCTTTGCATGGAAAGCATCTTTTGCCGTCGTTCCCACAGTGTTTGACGATTGCTACGTCTCAAATGAGTTCCCGCAGTTTATTATGGACCCGTCGCTCATCCTCCCTGAATATCTTTATCTGTTTTGTACACGTAACGCTACCATTCGCGCCGTGAACGCTGCTTCGACCGGGTCGGCGGCCGTTAGTCGAAATCGTTTCAAAGAAGTAGAATTTATTGGTTTTGAAATTGCACTACCTCCACTTACCGAGCAAAAAACCATTGTTGCCCGCTGGCTCAAAGCGAAAAATGAGATATTAGACTCGAAAAAGCGTGTGGAAGAACTAGAAAGGGGAATCACCAATGCTGCAATAGCGTCCCTTGGGCTGAAGCAAGCGGAGCGTCGTGCTGAACTGCCCAAGGCTTTTTCTCTCTGGTGGAAAGACTTGTCACTTTGGGGTGCTGGATTCAATCGACTGTCCGGTAGCAACACAGATCTGTTGAGATCACAACTTTACCACAGTGTTCGATTAGGAGATGCCGCGTATATTAACCCTTCCACAGAGGTTCGAGTTATTAAAAATGGCATGGTTACATTTGTCCCGATGGAGACCGTCTCGGACACCGAAGGTAAAATTGTAACGCCTCAAATAGTGCCATTAACTAAAGTTGCGAAAGGATACACAAGGTTCCAAGAAAACGATGTTATTTGGGCAAAAATTACACCGTGTATGCAGAATGGCAAATCAGCTGTTGCCTATAAACTCCAGGGAGGCATTGGATTTGGTTCAACTGAGTTCCATGTCATAAGGTCGCGAGACTGCAACGCGATTTTACCGGAGTATATCTGGATTTTATTGCGATTAGATTCTGTGAGAAAACTTGCAATGAAATACTTTGTGGGTTCTGCGGGACAACAAAGGGTTCCAAGAACATTCCTTGAAGATTTGGTTATACCGCTCCCTTCGCTGGATGTGCAAAAACAAATCATTGAACGCGTGATGGACGGGCGTACTGAAATCGTGCGTGAGCGACAAGCCGCAGACCGACTCACCAAAGAAATCAACGCCGAAATCGAAGCGCTGATTCTCGGCAGCAAAACTCTCAGGGAACAATGACAGGGTACGAAGCACTCACTATGCTGTTAGCGGAGAGTGACCTGGGGTCATGACCCCCATGGTCATGCTACCTCTTATCTATGACCGACAATATCGCGTCCTCGTTCTGTTGTATATAGCCTGCATAATCGGCTTCTCTGTAACTGACATCAATTTGTTCAGGAATTAATCGCGTAAAATAATTGATGATCGTCTCCGCCGCCGTGTCGGGTTCATCGCTTGGAACGACCAAGATATTCCGCGATTCGGCATCGATATGAAGAACTTGTTTCTTCAAGCTTTGAAACATGTCTGGCCTATCGGTAATGACAGTGACATTGCAGTACAAAGCTTCCATGACTATGTTTGCAAATACGGGAAATGGCAAATCATGTTGCAGAACAAAAATGCCGTTTACAGATTGTAGCACTCGCGGCATCTCCAGGGGATGAACAAATTCTTTCCATTCGATAACGGAATTGATTCCGTCCTCCACGTATTTCCTGAAATCTTTAAGGCCAATCCCCTGAGAAACAATCAAGCAACGGAAACGGTCCCCGATGCTTTTTATGATATTGATTGCCCTGTGCCACCCTTTATGTCGCCAACAATAGTTGGTTTTTCCGATAAGCGCCAAAGTGGGTTTTAATTTTTCACCGGACGAGTGCTTAAAGAAAGCTGGATCCGGCACATAAGGCGGGATCGAAATAACTCGTTTTGATAAGCCGTAAAAGCCCCCATAATGTTCCCTGTCTGTAATAACGGCACCTGCGCCTTTGAATGCCTTCGTGATCAGGTTCGACCAAATCCCCTTGTCCAGAAATTTATTCAGATCGGAGCCGCCGTGGCGAAGCAAGAAAGGAAGCCCCGTCATCTGGCCGGCGAGGAAACCCACCAGGCCATATGGGATCAGGTATCCCGTGTCGATGACATCCGCTCCATGCCGGTCAACGACTTCCAAGGCAGCATTCAATAGCGCCAATGACCGGTGAGGATCATTCGGGATGTGCCAGGGGATCTTTTCCTGATGGCGGTGAATATGGAGATTATTTACGGGTACCTGATCTCGGAAAGCTGGAGAACAGTAATCGGCATCGATATTCTCACCATCCGTAACAATATGCACGGTATGGCCCCTTTCGGCCAAGGCCCTGCACAGCCAATATGTCTTTGCGGCGATGCCGCCTTCAAGGGGCGGGTATTTGCTGATGCAGATTATTCGGGCCATACCCTCGCCAATAGTGAATCCTCCGGAGGGCACGGATCTCTATGATCCCATCCCCGGAAGAAGATCTGTTCAAACAGGTCATAAAGAAGCAGATTCATTTTGGAACCCAATATCCTACCCAAGGGATGTCTTTTGAGTTCGTCATCGGAAATGGCCGCTGCCACTTGGCCTTCGATCGTCTTATCGATAGTCGATATTGCCTCAGGCATGCCGTATTTCAAACGTTCATGGACCCAGCCGATACCGGCCTCAGTAAAATCTTTTCTGAAGGCATCTTTAAGGATCCTCTTCGTTGTTTTTTTGTCGGGCGTTTTGTATTCGATAGGCAGTTCCATCGCATACTGGGAGAGATCATCGTCAAGGTAGAGCGGACGAATCTCAAATCCGAAAGCCCCGGCTGAGCGATCGACGCTCTGCAGGTGATAATTTGAAAGGCCCGCTCTCAGGAGGTGATCGAAGATGTTGCGCCGGTAAACTCTTTCATCTTCCGATTCGGGAAACAGGCGATTCACATAATCGGCCATCCGCTCGTTGGGCAGAATATCATGTAGGTTGCGTCGTATCCTGCCGGAAAAACCCAGTGGATGGGTATAAATCCAATAGTAGCCGCCGAAGAGTTCATCCGCCCCTTCCCCGGAGAAGGCCACCTTGACATTCTGAGCGATCCGCCGGGAGAGCAGATGAAAGGCGACGCCTCCCTGAATGTTGAATATCCCCCCGGCCATCAGGCTTTCAAAATGGGCCATGTAGTCGGGAACCGCCTGCCAGTAGTCCTTTGCCGTAACAAAATATTCGTGATGCCGGGTTCCCAGGGCCTTCGCAACCTGCCGAGCTGCCTTATAATCGGGATTCTTCTCGGAATCGGTCAGGGTAAAGGTCTGAACCGGGTATCCCAATAACCATCTCGCCACCAATGCAATGGTTGAGGAATCCACGCCCCCGGAGAGGTAGATCCCCTTTTCCATCTGACCGTGGCGGTACATCCCTTCCACTGCTTTGATCACATGATCCCTGACCTGGGTGCATGCCTCATCATAATCCGGTAAGCCATTGCCATTGAGGAATCTCGCTGGAGGCAGTACGCCGAATCGCTTTGTTTCGACCGTCCCGTCATCCGAAAAGGCAACGATTGCCCCTGGGTGTATCTGGCGAATGCCTTGAAAAAAGGTCGCTTCCGGATCGTTCACGTACCCAAATACCCTCGTATCTTCCAGAGCCATCATATTCAGGACGGGCGTGATCCTTGGATGACTCAGTATACCCTTGATTTCAGAGGAAACAAGGATTGATCCACCCGATTTTGCATAATGCAGCGGCTTAATCCCGAAACGGTCCCTGGCCAGAATCAGTCGCTGACCGTCGAGAATTGCAATGGCAAACATGCCTTTCAAATGGCCGGCAAAATCCAGGCCGTGCAGCTCATAAAGCCGGGCAATGAGTTCCGCTTCCAATTTGCTCCGCCGCTGAATCCCTTTTACAGCCAGATCCCGCCAAAGATCCTCGTAGTTGTAGATCTCACCGTTGAGCAAGACGACGTGGCCGGTAACCGGATCGGCATAGATCATCGGTTCATAGGAGTCGCCGAAGATCGACAGGCGGCAGGCCGCGATTCCGTGATGGCTGTTTTCCAGGATCTCGAAACTGTCAGGCCCCCGGTGGCGGATGGACTCGGCCATCGACCGGAGAACGGCGGGTTCAGATTCGTTGAAGGTGACGATGATGCTGCACATCTTATTTCCGAGAAGCCATCGCACGCATGGCAGACACGGCGCCGATGAGGGCGTACGAGGTTCCCTCATCCAAATAATGGTAGGGCCAATAACCGGAGGGAAGCTGAGTAACCTCTAACCAGTGAAGAGCTCTCTCTATAACGGCCGGATCAACCCGGTCGATCCATTTCGACAATCCCCAGAGCACAACCCCCGTAGACCAGGGATCACTGCCGATGGGATGATTCTTCCATGGTGCAAAACCACCGTCGTCATTCTGATCTTTTAAGAGATGTTGGATTGTTTTATCAACGCTATCTTCTACCTTATTCCGTTCAAAGGAGAGTGCGGTCAATAAATAAAAACCAGCCTTGTAGGACAATTGAGTCTTATTACCTAATTCCTGCATCCATTCTTTCTTAATCCATAGATAGTCGTTGTATCCACTATCAATAGGCACTACCTTTAAAATAATAGCTGTTATCGGAATCCTCGCTTGATCACGGGAGTGATGCCCCCAACCACCACTTGAATGGCGTGATTTTTCAAGCCATTCAATATAGTTAACAACCGTATATCTTTGATTATGCATCTTTGTAATTACAGAGATCGCATATGCAGTTGTCTGAGGATCACACCAACTATTATCTTCATATTTGTTTTCAATTAAGTAATCACAGATTTTTCTGAAAAGAATTCCTTGAGGATCAACACCAGCGTATAAAAGAGCATAAGCCGCACGTGCTATGCGAATTGGTTCAGATTTCACTTCCATCGCATGATTTAAGAAGCCGGTTAGCGCATTAGTTGCAGGAATTAAAATGCTGTTTCTTACACTATCCATAAATCAGATCTTGTATCCAACATTCTTGTGATCTCCCTTTAAATGAATATTAACATGAAACAATTCATCTGCTTTCAAAAAATTACTAAGTATATCGAATGCTTTAATTTTGTAATCATATGCCGTTCTTGCACCCGTTCCATCGTAAAATATTTCTGATGAAATAGTTCCATCTTTGAATTCTGTTACGAAATTTATAATAACTCTAGGTTCAATAGCATTTTGCTTTCCACGACCGACTTCCTGTAAATTATCTGTAAGTATGAGTAAAAAAGAAATAGGATTTTCATTGAAATCTAGTTTATTCAATATTTTATTTTGTTTTTTAAATTCATCCCCATATTTATCATCTTTATATTTCGGATTATTATCATATTCGTTCGTATGTCCGGATAAAAATTTCCATATGTCATCATCATGGATAGAAATTGCCTTACAAGCATGATTAATAGCTCTTTCATTAAATTTGTGATTCTTATTGTCCAGATACTTTAACAAGGATAATCCAGAAATGAGACCATGGTTTTTTCTTGTTAATATACGATCATATAAAAAACCTAGTACTACGTCATTAACTGTCATCCCAAGACATTTTGTTAATATTTGGGTTTTAAACATGTATCCGTTCTTTACGTAAGGTTCACTCAGATCCAGGGTTGCTATCCTGCCTCTATAATTATCCAAATGCAGAGCTTCTTTAAAAAAATCATCCGACCACTCATCAAAATTCTGAATCATATAATTGTAATCATGATATGTTGCTGCTAAAAGCCAAGCATCTTCGATACGTGAACCAAGGGAATCTGCATAATTATCTTTGGGTATTTTCGAGTACAGTTTATCTATAATGAAGGTCCCGTGCAGAAACACTTGGAATGCGTGAAGAAAGTGATCCCGATATTTAGGATTTCTTTTAAGAATTCCTTCAAAATCCTTATGAAGATTAGGATAGTCTATATCATATAGCCTCCAGAGTTTTTGTGTAATCTTTCGTGCAATTTCGCAATCGTCTTTACTCTCAGAGTATTCTTCACTAAATTTCGAAAGAATATCTTTATAAGCTACATTTTTTAATTCACCCATCCTCAGTATTAGATCTTTGCTTATATTATTCCTATCTCTAGTTAATATTTCAGTATTTTGATATATAAGCTCTGGATAAAAGACGAGATATGAAACATCTTCATCGGACCATTGGCTTATGTATTTATTCAATTCTTCTTTACTGTCAGATATTGTAGAAAGTATTTGCTTTCTTTCTTCAAGCAATGGTTTGGCTCTTAGATGTATATTTATATTAAATTGATCACGCTCCTTTTTAATTTTCAAGAGCCCAATATTATTTTCTTTACATTTTTCAACAAATTTTTTAAATGATTCGATTTCAGTTACAGAATATTCTGGAATGGCCCAATATACTTCAGCCTCTGGGAAATAATGTCTGAAAAAAACTGCTGAACATGCATCTTTTATTTTCCATGGCCTTCCCGCGCTACTATACTCCCTATCTTTGAAATAGTAATCACTTTTGATTTCTGCTTCTGTAATCACATCCACAAAAACCGGATTGCTGTTATCTTTTCTAGCAAATATGGGGACACGAGCTGGTGCAAAATTATCGTCATACGAGAATACCTTGAACCCTTCTTTAATATAATGATCAAGGACAGCTTTTATTACATCATGAGATAGATATGTATTCTCCATGATCAATACCCCATCTATTTACATCCATGACACGATGAGCACTGTTTACAGACGACTCCCTTGCCATTGGCCTCCATGATGTCAATTGGGAACGTCATTTTGGTTTGTTTGACGATGACGGGCTTTTCATATTTCTTGATTTCTTCCTTCTTCATGGTTTGACCTCCTTGATAATCTTGTTTTCTAAGGCGTATTGAAGCACTTCCTTCAAGTCCTGTTCGGCCGTTTTACCGTCTAAATCAAACTTTTTTGAAAATCCTTCCATGAGTTCCGAATAATTCACACCGCTTCCGATGGTTGCAAGCGCCCAATGCGCCGTGTGATTCAGTTTAAAATTATCCCCGTCCTTGGTGTTGAAGGCATAATAATAATCGAGCTCAGGAAGGGCCTGGAGCAGTATATCTTCTTCCAGCTCGAAACGGCTGTCCGGGTTCAATGCCAGCATTGCGGATCCTCGCCCATAAGATCGCCCGATGAAAAGTAGGCCATAGCGCGGCAACCTCGGCAATTCGATAGTAACTCGCATTCCCGACACTTTTGATTAAGCCCTTTCGGATTCCTCAATTGCCAGAGGACTTCCGATCCATACCAGATTTTATAAAAACCGTCCGTCAGGACATTGCCGATGGGGATGGGAAGACGCCTGCACGGATAGACCGTTCCGTCGGGCATGATCGTCAGCGCGTTATTCCCCGCGGAACACAATGCGCCAACGGTCGGATCGTCCGGGGCCACCAGACCAAACAGCGGCCTATGCATGAGAATCCGCACGGAGCCGTTGTTCACTGCGATTTTATATATGTCCTCGCATACAGCATGAATTTCTTCAGGACTCAACATAATATCGGAGAGCTCCCGCCCCCCGCCCTTCCGGGATGAGTCTCTCCAGGGCAATTGTGGGCACCCTCTCATGCTTCAACAGATCGATTATCGGGCGAATCTGATCCTGGTTTTTTCGGGTGATCGTCATCATCACGGAGACATCGACATCCTCTGCCAGGAGGTTGCGCATGGCCCGCAATGTATCCTCGAAACTCCCCTTCCCGCGAATTTGATCGTTTCTTTCCGCCGATGCGCCTTCCAGGGACACTTGGACCCGCCGAAGACCGGAATGTGAGGACAAGGATTTGGCTTCACTCTCGGTGATAAAGGAACCGTTGCTTAGAATGTCATAATAAACCAGGCAGTCAGATGAATCGAGGCGCTCCATCAATGCATGCAGATCATCCCGTCTCAGGAAAGGCTCACCGCCGGTTAGGGACAAGGAGCCCCTTTTGCCCCATTTCTTTAGAGCTTCTTCCATTTTATCCACAATGACAAGGAAATCTTTCAACGTTATCTCAGAGAGGTTGTCATTATTCTGATAACAGTGAAGACACTTGAGATTACATCTTTCGGTGAGATGCCATTGAAAGTAGAAGTCATCTCCGATTGTCGGATATTGAATTAATTTTTTCATTCACCAAGGACCGCTATGCAATCTGAATAAAATTTGAAATAATTTATACCACTTCGGCTGTTCTATAACAGGTTTAGTCGGTTAATACCACAATTAGAATAAATTTCTTCTTTCTCCTTGAAACACTTGCAAAACACAGCCCTCCGGAAAGCCCCTATCGTGTTGACGAGGAAAACAGGCCAGTTTTCCAGGTAGCCGACGTACAGTGAAGCCTATCCATGAAGGCAGAAACCGCCTGCAATTTCGTAAGGAAACTTGTTGATCGGGTCATTGCCAGCCGCTTGAAGCCGGGGCTCAACATCCTGGTCGATGATAGGAACTTACTTTACCAAAGTATAGCAGAAAAATACCCCCAAACCTGCATGTCGTCAAGAAAAATATTTGGTGTCACATCCTCGATGACATGATGTTGTATTGTTCTGTCTTAAATGCCATGGGAACCGGAGAACATACATCAAATCAGAGGATGATTGGCAAGAACTCAGGAGAAAAAAGGCCGCACGATTCTTCATCAGAGACCAGGGCGTGGAGGAGGGATGGAAACGCTCCGAATACCCACTGAAGGTCTGGATGGCCATGGCCAAACCGGAGATACCGGACCAAAGCCTCATGGTGTTTCGCAGAAAAATGAGCCATTTCTCAATGGGTAATCCCAAAGCCTATATGATTAAATGATGTCCCCTATCCGGGGCTGCCCCCTCCGCCTCCCTGTTTGTTAATTCATATAATCCACGGCGTTCAGTCTGGATGGAACTACGGTTTTCCGTACACCTTGTCGTGCGGACCTACGGTAAGAAAAAGTATCCTTTGTTTTTCATTTTTACAGTCGGGATGGGGTGTCTCTTCGCAGATCAGAAAGATGATTCGGATGTTACGGTTGACCCGTTTACTTCTCAATCCCCGCAGGTCGGCCCAGCGGCCCTTGCCGAGCGGCTCTGTGTTGTAGTAAGGGTATAGGAGGACTGCATCGACTTTCTTCCGAATTTGCTTCTTGAGGCTGCTGAGGTGTCTGAGGCCGTCTTTGAAATCGTCGGTGAAAAAGCCCTCATAGGTCTTGATCACTTGAAGACCTCGTCATAAGTGGATAACTTTCCGGGTTTCTTCATGAGTTTTTCAATCTTCCTTGCAAAATCCGGGTATTCCATAATCCAGTCGGTTTCCGAGACTCCTTCCAGGGCATGGCGGTAGGCGTCCAGGGCCTCGCGGATAATGTCGGCCTCGCTCATGGTTGTTCCACGCTTTTTGCTGAACAGGAAGGCCGCATTCTGCAGGAAGTCAACCTGCTCCTTGCTGAGGCGTATCTCTTTTCGCAAGCTTAACTTGGACATTCTGAACCCCCTTGATACATAGTTACGTAACAACGTATCATCTTTTTATTTATGCCGTCAAGAAGAAATATTCTTTGAAAGCATTTATTTTTCGCGACTTCCTGCCCTGAAATGTTACTTAACATATAGAAGTTCACAGTCTGGTCTCTATTTTAAAAGAACAGAAGAAGAGAAATTCCGGTTACGGATTGGCCGGAACGTGATTCCCATGTGAAAAGGCCGGGCAGGAAAACAAGCAAATAACTTGGAGGAGGAAGCGATGAAAAAATACTTGGCGGGTTTGGCGGTAGGGGTTTTGGTGGCGCTGGGGTCGGGCATCCCGGCGCACGCCTCGTTGGTGGTATCGGGCACGGTGGACTACATGGGTGCGGCCCGGAATTTGATCTACGACAACGATCTGGACATCACCTGGCTGGATTATACCAAAAGTTCTAACACTTGGAGCAACCAGACGAGCTGGGCGGCCAATCTCGCCCTGACGGTGAACGGCGTGACCTATGACAACTGGCGCCTGCCTGCCACCGTGGATGGACCCTATGTGTACGGCTATGACGGCACGACCACGGGTGGTTACAACATCACCACATCGGAGATGGGCCATCTGTTTTACACGGAGCTTGGCAACAAGGGGTATTACGACACCAATGGAAATTCCCAAGCTGGTTACGGCCTGACCAACACCGGTGCTTTTGACAATTTAGTTTCGTCCTGGTACAGGTCGGGCACGGAGTATGCGTACAACCCGCCCTACGCCTGGGTCTTCGACATGGACGACGGCAACCAGAGCGTGGACAACAAGGACACCTACCTCTACGTCTTGGCCGTTCTTCCCGGACAGATTCAGGCCGTGCCTGAGCCAGGCTCCATGCTGCTAATCGGCTCTGGTCTGGCCGGTTTGGTTTGCCTGGGTAAGAGGCGGCGCGGCCATTGACGCTTTGGCGCTTTGAATAGAACCCCTCCGCCTCCGCCCGGGCCTCACGGAGCTATCGCTCTTGAGAAAGAGGTCAAGACGGCCGCAGGGATGATCACGTAGGAGCGCCATCCCTGGCGCGACCATTCTCGCACCTGGAAAGTGCTCGTACCGGGGAATCGATGCGGTCGCACCTGGAAGGTACTCCTACACGGGAATCTGTCTGGTTATTGGATACAAGAAAAACGCCCGCTGGTCTTCACGGCCGGCGGGTGTTTTTCTTAACTCATAAAATCCAAAGCATCCAGCTTTGAATGTTTTGCAATCAGCCTGAAATGATGGTCGTGATGAAGAAGGGTAAGATCTTTTTCTATAGCCAAGAAGGCGATGAGAAGATCCATTGTTGGAATGGTCAGCCCTTTTCTCCGGAGTGAAAAACCGAGACCATAGATCTGTTCCCAGTGCATATCTTCGATGGGAAAACTCTCAAGGCTCTCAAGTCTTGCTTTCAAGACGCCAAATTCCTTCTCGGTCTTGCAGCCTTGAAGAAGTTCAAGGATGATGAAAGGTGTGACTACTACCTGGTCCCGGTCAATGGCTTCTTTTAAAAAAGTTTTTAATTTTTCATTTCCGTTGCTCTTGAAACTCAGAATCCAGGCCGAAGTGTCTACGAGAATTTTCTTATTCTTCATCCCGCATCTTCTCCAGGTCTTTCAGGGAAAGGTCCAATGCGTCATAAGCGCCGATCATGTTTTTTAATTCCTGTCTTCTTTTGTTTTTCAGATATTCCGTAAGAGCGATGACAATGGCACTTTTCATGGTTTTTGCCCTGGAGATTTTGATAATTTCCTGGATGAGTTTTTCATCGATTTCCAATGTGGTCCGCATATTCTGTTCTCCAAAAAATATATAGAAACATTATATTGAAATGCATACTTTGTCAAGAAGAAAGAATGGAAGAAAGAATGGATAGAGGGCCAACGAGACGGAAGTTAAGCCCGAATGCCACCGATAATACTGCAAATCTGTGGCAGAGTAGGGAACTACGGCTTTCTGTACGCCTTGTCGTGCGGACCTACGGTAAGAAAAAGTATCCTTTGTTTTTCATTTCCGCAGTCGGGATGAGGTGTCTCTTCGCAGATTAGAAAGATGATAATGCTTATCTCTCACGTATTTCGCGTACGATGCTCACAATTTCATCAGCCGAGAGCTTGAGGTCGATTCCCTCAACGTCAAGCGGAGACGCTGCTTTCGGGACGGGTCTGACCACGAAAACTGAACCGTCGCAAAGCGTTTGGGGACGGTTCCGGAATAGCTCGCCAATGTCAAAGTGTTACAGATCAAGATAAAGCTTCGTGTGGTCGAGGAAGTCTTGGTATAAGGGCTTTGTTTCGGTGATGAATCTTCTAATTGATGACCATCTTATGTCAAGGTACTCGTGAGAAATGATATTTCTGAACCGGACCCATTGTGAAAGGGATTCGGCCTGCTTGAAGCCGAGATTACTCACAGCCGATAAAGGTGTCCCGTAAGAGGGGACGCTGCCTGAAAGTAAGGGAATAACTCTGTAGGTTCAGATCTGAAGTTTTTTCCCCTTTTCATCGAAGATCTTGGATTTCATCCATCCGAGCCTGTGGAGGCGGAAACGGACCGCGGTTTCCAGGACCCCGAGACCGTAAGTCACGCTTCTTGAAAAGTTGATGGAGGAGGCTTCCTCAAAATATTTGGTGGGGCAGGTAATCTCCGCGATGGAGAATCCGAAATAGATGATCTGGGCCAGCATCTGATTGTCGAAGACAAAATCATTGGAGTTCTCCATGAGGGGAAGGGTCTCCAGAACCTTTCGGGAGAAGGCCCGATAGCCGGTGTGGTATTCGGATAGCTTCTGGGCGAGAAGGATATTTTCCGCTGCGGTGAGGAACCGGTTGCTGAAATATTTATAAAGCGGCATGCCTCCGGCCAGAGCGCCCTTTCCCAGAATCCTTGAACCCAGGACCACGTCATAGAGTTCTTCGGAGATCATGGAGGCCATGGCCGTGATGAGCTTGGGGGTGTACTGATAGTCAGGGTGGAGCATAACCACGATATCCGCGCCATGCTTCAGGGCCTCGGCATAACAGGTTTTCTGGTTACCGCCGTAGCCCAGGTTTTCTTCATGCACGAAGGTCTTGATGCCGAGTTTTTGCGCTACATCAATGGTCCGGTCCGAACTCCTGTCGTCCACCAGCAGGACTTCGTCCACGATGCCAAGAGGGATCTCCGTGTAGGTGGCCTCCAAAGTCTTTTCCGCGTTGTAAGCCGGAAGAACAACAATGATTTTTTTGCTGTTTAACATATAGAATCTCTTCTCCTTTCCCTTGTCCTTTTCCCGGATGTGGGAGAAAAGGGTGCGAGGGCAAAAAAATTACTCCACAATCTCCCCGATCAGGTCATACTCATGGGCGTCGGTGATCCTGACATCAAAAAACTCCCCGACTACGGCGTCACCCTTGTTGATCAGGACCAGGCCGTCGATCTCCGGGGCCTGGCCGTAGTACCGGCCGGAAAGCAGAAGGTCGGTCTCGGGCGATGTCCCTTCGACCAGGACCTTTTGCACCGTTCCCACCCGCTCCCGGTTCCTTTGTTTGGAGATGCCGGCCTGCAGGCCAAGGATCGTATTCAGCCGTTCAGCCTTTACCTCATCGGCGATCTGGTCCGGAAGCTCTGCCGCCGGCGTTCCCTCTTCCTGAGAATAGGCAAAGGCGCCGATATGATCAAACCGGGTCTCTGTAACAAAGCCGCATAGTTCCCGGAAGGCGTCTTCGGTTTCGCCCGGAAAGCCCGCCAGCAGGGTTGTCCGCAAGACCAGGCCCGGGACCGTCTCCCGGAGTTTCCTGATCCGTTCCCGGATGGTTGACGCGCCGGCCTGACGGTTCATCCTCTTGAGAATGACATCGTTGATATGCTGGATGGGAAGATCCAGGTAAGGGACGATCTTAGGTTCCGCGGCCATGAGGGTGATGAGTTCATTGGTGAGGTGGTCCGGATGCACATACATGAGCCGGATCCATGTGAGGTTCTCAATTTGTGACAGCCTCTGGATTAAGGGGATCAGACTTTGCGGTTTATCCCGGTCTCTGCCGAACCTGGCGATATCCTGCCCGATCAGGATGATCTCCCGTACGCCTCTGCTGCAAAGGTCTTCGGCTTCGCTGACGAGGTCCTGGATCTCCCTGCTTTTTTGCGGCCCCCGGATCAGGGGTATGGCACAGTAGGTGCACCGGTTGCTGCATCCCTCGGAGATCTTCAGGTAGGCGGTGTAGAATGGGGTCAGGATCGTGCGTTGGGGCGGATGAGCGGTTTGCGACGCCTCTGCAAGAAGCGATTTTTTTTCAGAAAGAATCCGGTCCACCACCTCGACGATGTTCTTCTCTTCCTGGAGAGGGAGGAAAAGGTCAACCTCCGGGATTTCGTTTTGAAGTTCACCGGCATACCGCTGGGCCAGGCAGCCGGTGACCACCAGCCCTTTGAGTCCGCCATGGGCCCTTCTTTCGCAGTAGGAGAGGATGGTATCGATGGATTCCTCCTTGGCGGTTTCGATGAATCCGCAGGTGTTGATAAGGATCAGGTCGGCCTCCTCTTCGCTTGATGTCAATTCATAACCGGCCGCGGCCAGCCGCCCGAGCATCTCCTCGCTGTCCACCAGGTTCTTCGGGCACCCGAGCGAGACCATACCGATTTTTTTCCTCATGGCTGCTCGATGACCTCCACTCCTTCCGGAGGCTGAAAAAGAAACAGGGAATCCTGGAGACCCTGATTGGTTTTTACGTCACGGAAATAAAGCTCGGTTACATTCTTGTACAGGTCATATTGGTCCACCCGCTCCACCTGGAAGTTGGTCTTGCTGATGAAGAGGAGGATCTTCAGGAGTGGGATCTTTTTCTGGTCCCTGGGTTTGAGTTCCAGGATATGGCGGCTGGAGCGGTCAAAGTTCGGGTCCTTGTTGAAGGCGATTGTATAGTCGGCCTCCGCTGATTTCAGTCCTTCAAAGAAGACCAGGGGTGATCGGATCCCTTCTCTGCCGCTGAGATTGATCCGCCTGGCCTGTTTCACGTCCGGGGCGTAATAGATGACCGTATCTCCACGGATAAAATACTGATCCTTTGAGGGCGTCTCATAGTCCCAGCGCATCATGCGGTCCCGTTTGAGATAGACCGTTCCCTCTGAACGCTGGTCCTGCGGAAAGGAAAGGATTCTGGCCAGCTGGATGAAATGGGCCTGGAGATCGGCCAGGGACTTGTAACGTTCCTCCACCTTCTGGATCACGGTTGAAAGGTCCTGGTCGGGGATGCCCTCTGCATAAGCCTGAACCGCGATGCCCGCAAGAAAAAATAGCGCGACAAGAAAACAAAGCCGCACGCTCCTGAAAAGAGAGGTTCCAAAAGATCGTATCATGTTCTTCCTCCATCATTAATTAAAATCTTTTCCAACCAGCACCTCCCGGGGCCGGGCGCCGTCTGCCGGACCCACGACCCGCTCTTTTTCCATGCGCTCGATCATCCGCGCCGCCCGGTTGTAGCCCACGCGAAGCCTCCGCTGGAGCATGGAAATGGAGGCTTGGCGGCTTTCGATCACCAGCTGTACCGCAGCATCGTAGAATTCGTCGTAGGGTTCATCGTCTTCCTTGTCCGATTCAGACCCGAGCCCTACGGTGAGGACCTCATCGTCGTATTCCGGAGTCCCCTGCTTCTTCACAAACTCGACCACCTTCCTGATGTCGTCGTCGGAGAGGAAGGAGCCGTGAAGACGGATGAGCTGCGAGGAGGCCGGGGGCATGAAAAGCATATCCCCCTTGCCGAGGAGGTGCTCGGAGCCGACCGTATCGAGGATGGTCCTCGAATCGTACTTGGATGAGACCTGGAACGAGATCCGTGCCGGGAAATTAGCCTTGATGATCCCGGTAATCACGTCGGTGGAGGGCCGCTGGGTGGCCATGATCAGATGGATCCCCGCTGCGCGGGCCATCTGGGATAGCCTGGTGATGGCCTCCTCCACGTCCCTTCCGGCGACCATCATCAGATCCGCCAGCTCATCGATCACGATCACGAGATATGGGAGCTTCTGCGGTTTCTCTCCCGGATCCCGGTCATCCTTTTTGTCCAGAGAAAGGGTCTTTTTTTTCTGCGACCACTCCCTGATCTCCTTTTCAATGGTCTTGTTGAAGCCCATGATGTTGCGGACACCTTTCTCGGAGAGGAGAATATAACGCCGCTCCATCTCCCTGACGGCCCAGAAAAGCGCCCCTGCCGCCTTGCGCGAGTCCGTCACCACCGGTGTAATGAGGTGCGGGATCCCGTCGTAGATGGAGAGTTCCAGCATCTTGGGATCGACCATGATCATCCGGACCTCCTCGGGGGTGGCATTGTAGAGGAGACTGATAATCATGGCGTTCACGGCCACGGATTTGCCCGAGCCCGTGGCGCCGGCCACCAGAAGATGCGGCATCTTGGCCAGGTCGTAATGGAACGGCTCCCCGAAGATATTCTTGCCCAGGGCAAGGTTGAGTTTGGACGTAACCTTCTGGTAGGTCTCCGAGGTGAGGATCTCTTTCATGTAGACGTCTTCCCTGTTGTTGTTCGGGATCTCGATCCCCACGGCGGCCTTTCCCGGAAGCGGCGCCACGATCCGGACACGGACCGCCCGCATGGCCATGGCCAGATCGTCGGCCAGGTTGACAATCTTGCTCACCTTGATTCCGGGGGCAGGCTGGTATTCATACATAGTGACCACGGGCCCGGGATGGACCTCGGTCACCTGTCCGTGGATTCCGAAGTCCGCGAGCTTCTTCTCCAGTATTTCGGAGTTCATCAGGAGCTCCTCGCGGCTGACCTTTCTTTCGGTTTCCGGGGGATCCTCCAAAAGCGTGAGCGGGGGAAGCCGGTAGTTTCCGTCCGTAGTCTGGAAGTCGAGTTCCTCCTGAAAGACCTCGATCCCCCTGGAGACTTCCTTTTTTTCATCCACCTTCGGCTTGGGCAGTTTGCTCTTGATCTCGATTTTCTTCCTGAAGATTTCGGTCTTCTCCTCCTTTTCCTTCTGATGGATATATCGGTCTTTTGTTTTTTCATACAGGATTTTCAGGGCAGCGTAACTCTTCATGGAAAAGGAGATGATGGAAAATCCCGTGGTGATCATAAAGGAGATCAGAAGAATGATCAGGACGATCAGATAGGTCCCCAGCTTTGCGAACAGGTGCAGCATCACGGATGAGAGTCCCTGTCCCAGGAGGCCGCCGGCCTCATGGATGGTCTGGGAAAAGATCTGCATGGTTTCGTATTCCAGGCTCAGGAAGGTGGATAACGAGAACACAAGGAGGACCCCGCCGATGCTGTGGTATGCCGCTGTCCTTCTGTTCCACTCCTGGTTCCTGAATCGGGTCCCGGCAAAAAGAAGGATGTAGAGAGAGAGCAGATAGGAGGAGGCGCCGAACAGGTGGTAGAGGATATCGGCCATATAGGCGCCGACGAGGCCTCCGTAATTGACCACTTGCCCATCCCCCGGCGTGGTGAATGAAACGTCGCTGTTATGATAGGTCAAAAGGCTGATCAGGGCAAAGAGCGCCGCTCCCATCAGGACCACGCCCAGCCCTTCGTTGAAGCGCTGGTTTTTAAGGAGCTGTTTCACAGAGCCTTACCTCTTAAAAAATCAGGGACTGATTCGCCATGGACCAGGTCCTGGAGCGTCTCCCTGGAGCGGACCACATAAAACCGGTCTTCGGATACCAGGATTTCGGGTACCCTGAGTCTGGAGTTGTAATTTGAAGACATCACAAAACCGTAGGCCCCTGCGGACATGACGGCCAGGAGGTCTCCCCGGCCGCTGGGCTGGATCTTCCTGTCCCGGGCCATGAAGTCACCGGATTCGCAGATCGGGCCGACCACGTCAGACGCCGCCTTTTCCGATATGCTCCTCTGTACCGGGAGGATCTTGTGATAGGCCCCATAGAGGCTGGGCCGGATCATGTCGTTCATGCCCGCGTCCACAATGGTGAAGTTCTTCCCGAGATTCTCCTTGGTATAAAGGATCCGCGTGACCAGGATCCCCGCGTTCCCGGTGATGACCCTTCCCGGCTCAAAGATCAGGGTGCAGTCCAGGCCCCTGGTCTTTTCAATCAGCATCTTTCCGTACTCGGTGGGGTGAGGCGGTTCCTCTTCATCATAATTGATGCCGAGGCCTCCGCCCAGGTCCAGATAGCGGATCGTAAATCCATCCTCTCTAAGGGAATCGATCAGTTCTCTGAGCCGATGCAACGCGTCTTCAAACGGGCTGAGTTCAGTGAGCTGGGAGCCGATATGGCAATCCACGCCCACCGGCTCCAGGTGAGAAAGCGTCCGGGCCAGCCGGTAGGCATTTAGGGCTTCTGCGATGGGGATTCCGAACTTGCTCTCCTTGAGGCCTGTTGAGATATACGGATGGGTCCGGGGGTCCACGTCCGGATTCACACGCAACGATATCCTCGCGGTCTTCCCCATTTCCCCGGCGATCCGGTTGATCTCGCGGAGTTCCTGAAGAGACTCCACATTGAACATCAGGATCCCGGCATCGAGAGCACTTCGGATCTCGTCTTGTGTCTTTCCCACACCGGAGAAGACCATCTTCCCGGGATCGGATTTGACCTGAAGGGCACGAAAGAGTTCTCCGCCCGAGACGATGTCAAAGCCGCTCCCGAGACGGGCGAAGAGCGCAAGGACGGCGAGATTGGAGTTGGCCTTGACCGAATAGCAGACCAGGTGATCGGTATTCTGCAGCGCATCCTCGAAGGCGCGGTAGTGCCGCTCCAGGGTGGCGGTGCTGTAGAGGTAAAAAGGGGTCCCCACTTCTTCGGCCACCCGGTTCACCGGTACTTCTTCGCAGTAGAGCTCATCTCCCTTGTAATGAAAATGATGCATGTATTACAGACTCCGAAATTCTTCTGCCACAAAGGCACGAAACAGACAGCATCAGGATCAAATTTCTAACGGTGCTTACTATTGATGATTTCGTAAAAAGTCTTATTGCCCCTCCCCTGGAGGCTGTGTCTTAATCTTGATCTTTTTTTTATGTCCCTTCTCCCCTTTGGGGAGAAGGTTAGGATGAGGGGGGCTTTTTACGAGCGCATCACCATGCAGTCTTCACATGACGCGACGGCCCGCTCTCATTCGATTGAACAGCTTCGTCATAGGCGGTCACATAGTATTCATAAACAATCCCGCTCCTGACATCGCTGTCCGTGAACACGGTCCCCGGTATTTTTACATCACCGACCTGCACAAAGTCCGTATCCTCTCCGGACTTGCGGTATATCCGGTATCCGGCGAGATCGGCCTCGGTATTTTCATCCCAGAAGAGACGGACGATCTCCTTGCCTGGGATAATCTCCAATCCCTTGGGAGGCGCCGGAGGGATCCGGTCCGCAGGCTCGGCCCCGGCCTCATCGCCGGCCTGGCTCTCTATCCAGGGCGGACTATCAGAGGCCACCGCCCGCACCTCGTAGAAATACCGGACACCGTTTTGAACCTCCTTGTCCAGGAATGGACTTCCGGAGACCGGGGTTGGGTTTACGGGGTGCAGGGGGAAATCCGCTGCCTCAGTCCTCCGGTAGATATTGTATCCGACCGGTTTGGCATCCCCAGGCGCATCCCAGCTTATGAGCACGGACCGGTCAGCGGGTTCAGTCCGGGTTGCCAAAGGCTGAAGAGGGGGACGGATCCAATGGATCGTAATTTTATGGGATTCGGGCCCCGCGAATCCTTTTCGGCTCACCGGGACCACCACATAGTGGAAGGTCTTCCCCAGATGTTCCTCCATGACCGGGAGCCGGAGTTCCACCCTTCCATCTTTTATCCATTCCGCATCGGCCCGGCCAGCGTCCACCCAGGCCAGATCACGGAACATGCGGCAGTTGCAGCGGAGTTTATCCGGATTATCGGCATCTTCAAAAAAGGCCTTGTATCCGGCGATTTCAGCCCGCTGTTTTTCATCCGGGGCTGTCCAGGTGAAGAGGACCTCTTCTCCCCGCACAAAGGCCTCAAACCCGGAGACCGCTTTGGGAAGGTCCATATCCGGCGGAATGAGCGGCGTCTTCACGCCGCACCCGGCCAGCCATGCAACCAGGATGAAGAGCCATATGCAGTCAGGAATGCCTTTCTTTCTAAAAGGTCTTTGCATCTTTGTCCAGCTTTCTCTGCAGTGCCAGGAGCCTTGCCCGGACACGCGCAGGAGCGGTTCCGCCGGGGATGTCCCGCGCGGACACGGAGCGCCTGAGATCAATGGCATCATAGACATCCTTTTCAATGGATAGATGGAATTTTTTAAACTCATGCAGGGAAAGAGAGGAGAGCTCCTGCCCGGTCCTGATGCAGTGCTTGACGATCTTTCCCGTAATCTCATGCGCCTTTCTGAAGGGGATATTTTTCCGGGCCAGATAATCCGCCAGGTCCGTGGCCGTGGCATACCCCCATCCCGCGGCCTCCTCCATCCGCTCCCCGTGCACGCAGAGGCCGGAGATCATCCCGGTGAAAACCGTAAGCGATCCTTTGAGTGTATCCACGGTATCGAAGAGCGGCTCCTTGTCCTCTTGTAAATCCCGGTTGTAGGTCAGCGGAAGCCCCTTGAGCGTGGTCAGTATCCCCATGAGATGGCCGTATACCCTCCCGGTCTTTCCCCGGACCAGCTCGGGCACATCCGGGTTTTTTTTCTGCGGCATGATGCTGCTCCCGGTGCAGTAGTCATCCCCGATCTCCACAAAGGAAAAGGGGGAGCTTGACCAGAGGATAAGCTCTTCGCTGAAACGTGAAAGATGCATCATGATGATCGATGCGCAGGCCATGAACTCGATGATGTAGTCCCGGTCCGAAACCGCATCCATACTGTTCTCCGTGAGGGCCTCAAAGCCGAGCTGCTTTGCCACATACCTCCGGTCTATGGGGAAGGAGGTCCCGGCCAGCGCCCCGGACCCGAGCGGCATCCGGTTTACCCGGCTTGTACAATCCGAGAGCCTCTCCCGGTCCCGGTCGAACATCTCGCAGTAGGCCAGAAGGTGGTGGGACAAAAGCACGGGCTGCCCGATCTGCAGGTGCGTGAATCCGGGCATGACCACACCCATCTCGTTCCCGGCCTTTTTGACCAGGGCCGTCATCAGGCCATGGATCAGCCGCTCGATCCCGGCGATCTCGTGCCTGAGGTAGAGCCGTGTGTCCAGGGCGACCTGATCGTTCCGGCTCCGCGCGGTATGGAGCTTGCCGCCCACGGCGCCGATCTTTTCAATCAGCCTGTGTTCGATGTTCATGTGGATGTCTTCCAGCTCCGCCCGCAGGGGAAAGGTCCCTTTTGCGATCTCCTTGCCTATGGCCGTGAGGCCCCGGATGATCTTTGCGGCCTCCTGCTTTGATATAATTTTTTGCTTCGCCAGCATCCGGCAGTGGGCCACGCTCCCCTCAATATCATACGGGGCGAGCCTGACATCATAATGCACCGAGGCCGTGAATTGCTCCACGGTCTTGTCCGTCTCCTTTGAGAACCTACCGCCCCACGGTTTCGAGGCCATCGGCCTTTTCCTCCAGAATGAGCTATCTATTTGAAAAACAAACGAAACATCACTATCCGATTCCGGGCTATATTATCAATCACGCAGGGGGATGTCAAGAATGGAATCCTTTCCCCGAATGGAATCCTTTTTCCTCCTCTCACCCCCCTCATTTCTTCGTATAATCACCGCTGTCATCTACCGTCTGTCCTCTATAAGTCTGTCCTTCCGTCCTCTTCTTTTGTCCGCCGTCTGCCCTCTGCCCTCTGTCGTATGGTTCTACCGCCCACTTTTTTTACCGTTCTTCCCGCCCCGTCTTTTATCTTGCAATGAATACCCTCATTTGATTATAATCATTTCCGCTTTGTCTCTGCCGGAGACACCGCATTTCCGGCGCTATATTTCAAAAAAAAGAGTATCCCTTAAAATACTGTAGATAAAACCACCTGGAGGGGGATTGGTTCTATGAGACCGTCGGATATTTCATTGGCGAGGCCGTAAGATCGAAGACGGTTTTTTTGTTTTTGGGTAAAGTTACTGATGCATGATTCAAGGTTGGGGACGGGTGAGCATTGGGCCGGGCCCTATTTGATTCTAGTGCCCGAACAATAAATGGTCCCTATTTAGTCGATCTTGGACTTCAACAATAGGTAGGACTTCTTAGTGGCTCTCTCGCTCAACAAACCGAAGCTCGACAACCTTGCCGGCGACATCTGGAAATCCGCCGAGCGACTGCGCGGAAAGTTCAAGGCTTACGAATATCAGGGCGTCATCCTGCCAATCATAGTTATTCGGCGGCTGGAGTGCGTGCTTCTGGCGTGGCGCGAGGCCAAGAGCGCCGAGGTGCTGGCTAAGCGGCCCAAGCTCACTGAGAAGGAACTTAAAAAGCTTGTAAAAGAACTTGAGCTGAATCCCAAGCAGTCACCATTCTCAAACAAGACTGACTGGACGCTTCGAAAGGTGTACGAGGAAGACCATACTCTGCTCGAAGAGAACTTCCGCGCTTATATCAACGGATTCTCCAAAAATGTTGACGACATCATCGAGTACTTTAACTACCGAGCCATCATCGGTACGATGGTGAAGAACAACCGGCTCGCCCCGATCTTGAATCAATACAAAGAATTGAATCTGGGGCCGGACCAGCTGTCCGGCCTGGACATGGGCTACATATACGAGGAACTGCTCCGGCGCTTCTCGGAACAAAGTGGCGATGAGGCTGGAGAACACTTCACCCCGCGCGAAGTCATCCGGCTCATGGTCGAGCTTCTGGAGATCCCGATCCCCGATCGGCACATTTCCATCTACGACCCCGCGTGCGGTACGGGTGGCATGTTGTCCGTGGCCAAGGAACACCTGTTGGACCGCGCCGCCACCCCCGCTCAGCGCGACAAGGTCGAGAAGTTCGTCACCGTCCACGGACAGGAGCTTTCCCCGACCAACTACGCTATCTGTCAGGCCGACCTGCTCATCAAGAACGACCAGCAGGCCAAGGTTTTCCTCGGCAATTCGCTTATCCCCCACGAGGCGCACAGCAAAGAACCGGGTGACCAGCTACCTGAAACCAAATTCCGCTTCGATTACATGCTCAGCAACCCTCCCTTCGGCGTCACCTGGGGCGGCAAGGACGGCTACGAAAAAGAAGCACGGAAACTGAAGAAGACCCGCTACCAGGCCGGGATGCCACGCGTGAACGACGGC
>CAKKPE010000094.1 GCA_919901565.1 bacterium | reverse complement strand
CCATCCGTGAAGGCGGCCGGACCGTAGGCGCCGGCGTCATCAGCGAAGTCATCGAATAGGCAAGACAAAATTTGAAATTTGAAATCTGAAATTTGGAATAGGACGATAAGGACATGCGAGAGATCGTGACATTGGTTTGTGCAGAGTGTAAACAGAAAAACTACACCACGACCAAAAACAAAAAATCCGCTCCGGACAAGCTGGAGTTCAAGAAGTTTTGTCCTTTTTGCAGAACCCACACCCTCCACAAGGAAGGAAAGAAGTAGAGGGAAGATCTTTTAGTGGGCTTGCAGGAGAAAAACACCCGTAGGCCAGTAGCTCTAACGGCTAGAGCAGCGGACTCCAAATCCGCGGGTTGGGGGTTCGAATCCCTCCTGGCCTGCCAGAAGCGTCGGGAGGGCATTTGGAAAGGCTCTCTTTTTAGAACAAAAGAAAGGCAAACCGTGATAGGGAAAATCCGTTCTTTCCTTGATGAAGTCAAGGTAGAAATGAAAAAGGTTACATGGCCGACTTTACCGGAGACCAAGGGCTCGACCTGGGTGGTTATCATCATGGTCCTGATGATCGGCGTCTATTTCGGTATCCTGGACTTTTTTCTGGCAAAAATTATTCATATCTTCCTCGGCTGATACGGGCATCGGGGCTGGAGTCTCCATGGCAACTCAGTGGTATGTTGTACATACCTATTCAGGATTTGAAGGCAAGGTCAAAGAACATATCCTCAAAAAGGTCGAGTCTCTCGGCATTCAGGAACAGGTTTCGGAAATTATTATTCCTGCGGAGGATGTTGTTGAACTGAGGGGAGGAAAGAAGAGAAGATCTACAAAGAAATTTTTTCCGGGATATATCCTGGTCAAGATGGAGATGAATGATGATACCTGGCATCTTGTCAACAGCACCCCCAAGGTGACCGGATTCCTGGGCGGGGCCAAGAATCCAGTGCCTCTGAAGGATGAAGAGATGCAGGAAGTTCTTCACCAGATGGATGCAGGGATGGTGAGGACGTCGTCAAAGGGGAATTTCGAGCAGGGTGAAGTGGTGAGGATTGTTGACGGTCCTTTTGTCAATTTCAACGGGGTGGTGGATGAAGTCCATCCGGACCAGGGGAAAGTACGTGTGATGGTCAGTATCTTCGGAAGGGCCACTCCGGTTGAGCTTGAGTTTCTGCAGGTCGAGAAGGAAAAGTAGAATATTTTATACATCAAGTAATAAATAAATTCGCATACAGAGCGAAAGAACAAAGCAGACCAAGGCGCGACGAAGTCGAGGAGTGAGGCGTACTGATTGTACGCCGCAACGACGAGACGAGGAAGCAACAAAGGTATGCAAAGTTATGTCGCTCTGTTGGAGGGAATGAAAAAATATGGCTAAGGAAGTGATCGCAAAGATAAAATTGCAGGTTTCGGCAGGGGCTGCGAATCCTTCTCCTCCTGTGGGGCCCGCACTCGGGCAGCACGGCGTCAACATCATGGAGTTCTGCAAGGCCTACAATGCCCGCACCCAAGGCCAGCAGGGGATGATCATTCCTGTCGAGATTACGGTCTATGCAGATCGTTCCTTTACGTTCATCACCAAGACGCCGCCGGCGGCCACGCTTCTGAAGAAGGCTGCCGGTATCGACAAGGGGTCGGGGGAACCGCATATGAAAAAAGTGGCCAAGGTGAGCCGCGAAGAGGTCAGAAAGATTGCTGAGCTGAAGATGCCGGATCTCAATGCCAAGGATATCGAAGGGGCCATGAAGATTATTGCCGGGACGGCGCGCAGCATGGGTATCGAGGTGGAATAGGAGTCAAGCGATGAAAAAAGCAGGGAAGAAATATCAGGCAGCTCTGGAAAAAGTGGACAGGATGAAACTCTATCCGGTCAAGGAAGCCTTTGAACTGGTATCCCAGACAAAGGTTGCAAGCTACGACGAGAGTGTGGACATCGCCGTGAAACTGGGGGTCAATCCCAAACATTCGGACCAGATGGTACGGGGGACTGTGGCCCTGCCGCATGGGACCGGAAGAAGTGTACGCGTTCTGGTTTTTGCCAAGGGGGAGAAGGACAAAGAGGCCAGGGATGCCGGAGCGGACATGGTCGGTGCTGAAGATCTGGTTGCAAAGATCAAAGGAGGCTGGCTGGAGTTCGACCGGGTGATTGCCACGCCGGACATGATGGGGGTTGTAGGCCCATTGGGAAAAGTCCTCGGACCCCGGGGGTTGATGCCCAATCCAAAATTGGGCACGGTTACTTTTGACCTGGCCCGGACCGTCAAGGAGATCAAAGCCGGGAAAATCGAATTCCGTGCGGAAAAAGCGGGTATTGTCCACGCCATACTCGGCAAGTCATCTTTCGACTCTCAAAAACTCTACGAAAACTGCTCCGCTTTTTTTGAGATCCTGTTTAAACTGAAACCCGCGAGCAGCAAGGGCCAGTACTTAAAGGGCGCAGTGATCTCCACGACCATGGGACCCGGGATCAAACTGGACCCGGTCGAGATCATGAATGCTTTTGGTCATTAAATAAGGATTCTCTTATTCAAGCCCTCGATGTTCCGAGGGGTATGGAAGCCGCGAAGTTTTTCGCGGGCAACCTGTCAGAGACAGCAGGCAATGTCTTGAAGACATGCTTAATCGGGGTATCCCGACCTGCCGAGGCAGATCGCATTCCGTTTTTCTATGGAAAGGGTTCTGTCCTCTGATGGTGTGCACAGGCATCAAACCCGGGGAATGTTCATCCCGGGGGCTCTCGTCTGTGAACAGATTAGAGGAAAGGAGGAATGAGCCGTTGAACAAACAGGAAAAGATACAGGTTGTATCAGCTCTGCGGGAGAAATTCTCCAGGGCTAAAATGGCATTGCTGACGGATTACCGGGGCATGACCGTTGCTGAGATCACCGGACTTCGCAAGAAGCTTCGGGGTGCTTCTGTGGAGTACAGCGTTGTAAAAAACAGCCTGGCGAGAATCGCATCGGATGGGACAACCCTGGAGCCGATCAAGGACCAGTTTGAGGGTCCGACAGCGGTGGTGTTGAGTTACGGGGACCCGGTTGCACCGGCCAAGATTCTGACCGATGCGCTCAAGGAATTCAAGAATCTGGGGATTCGAAGCGGCGTCTTTGAAGGAGCGGTCCTCAGTAAGGCGGATATTGCGAAAATAGCTTCGCTGCCTTCCCGGGAAGTTCTTCTCGGAATGTTCCTGCGGGTTCTTCAGGGTCCGCTTACGGGGTTCATCACCGTGATGCAGGCGCCCTTGAGGAATTTGTTGACCGCCTTGAATGCTGTAAAAGAAAAGAAGGCTGCATAAGACTGAGTGGATAGAACGCTCTGAACTATCCCTTGCAATAAAACTGGCTAAAAAGATTCGCTCCGGTGCTGCGGGCTGCCGGACGTCATTATGGAGGAAAAGAAGAAAATGGCTATTACCAGAGAAGACGTTATGAGCTATATTGAAGGTGCCAGCATGTTGGAAATCTCCGATTTGGTGAAGGAAATCGAGGACAAGTTCGGTGTTTCAGCCGCTCCTGTGGCTTATGCGGCGGGGCCGATGGCAGGAGGGGAAGCGGCAGTCGTTGAAGAGAAGACCTCTTTCGATGTGATCCTGTCTACTGTCGGAGAGAAGAAGATCCAGGTGATCAAGGAGGTCAGGGCGATTACAAGCCTCGGGCTGAAAGAGGCCAAGGATCTGGTCGAAGGGGCGCCCAAGCCTGTGAAGGAAGGTGTTTCCAAGGAAGAAGCCGCTCAGATCAAGGAGAAACTCGAAGCGGTCGGGGCTACGGTGGAGATCAAGTAGGTCTTCCGCCCCCTCCGGGGAGTTGCGGCCTTTTCTGCAGGTTTCTCTGCGATATTGCCAGATGAGGAGTCCCATATGCATAAGGTGAGCCAGCCCAGTCTCAGGGTTCGGAAAGATTTTTCCAAGATTCGTGCCGTCATGGACATCCCGGATCTGATCGAGATCCAGAAACTTTCCTATAAGATGTTCCTGCAGGAAGGCGTGGCGCCGGACAAGCGTGAAGATACCGGCCTGCAGTCCGCCTTCAACAGCGTTTACCCCATTACGGATTTCAACGAAACGCTTTCTCTGGAGTTTGTGGATTACGCTCTTGGTGAGCCCAAGTACGACATCATTGAATGCCTGCAGCGGGGGGCGACCTATGCGGCGCCCATGCGCATTCGTGTTCGTCTGATCGTCTACGACATCCCCGAGGAAGGCAAAGGGAGCAAGACTGTCCGGGACATCAAGGAACAGGAAGTCTACCTGGGCGAGATTCCTCTGATGACTCCAAACGGGACCTTTATCGTCAACGGGACCGAGCGCGTCATCGTCAGTCAGCTCCACCGTTCTCCCGGCGCCTTCTTCAGCTATGAGAAGGGCAAGACCAGTGCCGAAAAGCTCCTCTACACGGCCAGGATCATCCCGTACCGGGGCTCATGGCTCGATTTCGAGTTTGACTCCAAGGACCTTCTCTATGTTCGAATCGACCGCAGAAGAAAGCTCCTTGCGACCATCCTGCTCAGGGCGCTCGGTTTCAGCACCCAGGACCTGCTGAAGATCTATTACCAGATGGAGAGATTCCATGTGGACGACAAACAGAACATCGTCAAGGACGTGAATCCCGATGTTCTGAAGGGCACCCGTGCCACGTCGAACATTTATGCCCCCGGCACCCGCAAGATCATTGTCAAGGAGGGGTACAAGATTACCAAGGTAGCCATTAAACGCATTGTCGAATCAGGCCTCAAGGAAATGAAAGTCCAGAAAGAGGAACTGGTCGGAAGGGTTGTCCTGAAGGATATCGTGGATCCCGCCACCGGTGAAGTCCTCGCGGAAGGGAACGCCGAGCTGACTGAAGAGATGGTGAATACTCTTCTGGAGAGAAAAGTCCCGGAATTCGAGCTGCTTTTTATCGACAACATCCATGTCAGCTCGGCCCTCAGGGATACCCTGGCCCATGACAAGGTGTCCTCCCCTGAGGAAGCCATGATCGAGATCTACAAGCGGATGCGTCCGGGAGAACCGCCTACCCTGGAGACGGCCAGGCACCTCTTCGATGACCTTTTCTTCAATCCTCGGCGCTACAACCTTTCTCCCGTGGGACGTCTCAAGATGAACCACAAACTCGGCCTGGATATTCCCATGGATACCCGCACCCTGACCAAAGAGGACATCATCGGTACCGTCAAACATCTGATCGACCTGAAGAACGGGATCGGGACCGTGGATGACATCGATCATCTCGGCAACCGGCGTGTCCGGTCCGTGGGCGAACTGCTGGAAAACCAGATCCGCATCGGGCTGGTCCGGATGGAACGGACCATCCGTGAACGTATGAACCTGCAGGATTCGGAGACCGTGCTCCCCAAGACCCTGATCAACGCCAAGCCGGTTTCTGCGGCCATCAAGGAGTTCTTCGGGAGCAGCCAACTGTCGCAGTTTATGGACCAGACCAATCCTCTCTCCGAGATCACGCACAAGCGGAGGCTCTCCGCCCTGGGGCCGGGCGGCCTGACCAGGGAGCGGGCCGGATTTGCCGTCAGGGACGTGCACCCGACCCATTACGGGAGGATCTGCCCGATCGAGACCCCTGAAGGTCCCAATATCGGCCTCATCACCTCTCTGTCGACCTATGCCCGTGTCAATGAATACGGTTTTATTGAAGCACCCTACTCCAAGGTGGAGAACGGCCGGGTCATTGACCGGGTGGAATTTCTCACGGCCCTGAAGGGGGAGAAATATGTGATCGCCCAGGCCAATACGCCGCTCGATGCCAAGGGAAGGATGACCGTCAATCTGGTCTCTGCAAGGACGCAGGGGGATTTTGTCATGCTCCCGCCGGAGCAGGTGGACTATATGGATGTCTCCCCCAAGCAGATGGTGAGTGTGGCCACATCCCTGATCCCCTTCCTTGAGCACGACGACGCAAACCGGGCCCTCATGGGGTCCAATATGCAGCGCCAGGCGGTTCCGCTTCTCAGGACCGAGGCCCCGATCGTGGGGACCGGTATGGAATCTGTGGTGGCCAGGGACTCCGGCGTGGTTTCGATAGCCCGCAGGTCCGGAGTGGTGGACTATGTGGATGCCCAGAAGATTGTGATCAAGGCTGACAAGGATAAGCAGGGGAAATCCAGTGCCGGGTCGCGCCTCGACATCTACAGTCTTCTTAAATACCAGCGGTCCAATCAGAATACCTGTATGAACCAGAAACCCATTGTGAAGAAGAATGACCGCGTGGTCCAGGGGCAGATCATTGCCGACGGCCCCGCAACAGAGCAGGGGGAACTGGCGCTGGGGCAGAACGTCCTGGTGGCCTTCATGCCATGGCGGGGATATAATTTTGAGGATGCCATCCTGATCAGTGAGACGCTGGTCCGGGAGGAACGCTTCACCTCGATCCATATCGAGGAGTTCACGATGGAGTCGAGAGACACGAAACTGGGGCAGGAAGATATCACCAGGGACATCCCCAATGTGAGCGAGGAAGGACTTCGTGATCTGGATGAAAGCGGTATTGTCCGGGTCGGGGCCGAGGTCAAGCACGGAGACATCCTGGTCGGCAAGGTGACCCCCAAGGGCGAGACACAGCTGACCCCGGAAGAAAAACTTCTGAGAGCGATATTCGGAGAAAAGGCCGGAGACGTCCGGGACGCCTCTCTCAGGGTCCCCCCCGGCATTGAGGGGACCGTGGTGGACGTCAGGGTTTTTGTGCGCCGCGGAGTGGACAAGGACGAACGGACCCTGAACATCGAAGATGAGGATATCCTGAAGATTCAGAAGGACTACGAAGAGGAAGTCCGGATCATTCAGGAGGAATACCTTTCCAAAAAGAAGAGTCTCCTGGTCGGGTACAAGGTTATTGAAGCCGTACGTGACCCGGAGAAGAAGAAGGTTCTTCTTAAAAAAGGCGGTGCTTTGTCCCCTGATATCATCGACGAAATCCCGCTGAATCTCTTCGAATCGATCCAGGTTGAGGCGGACGACAGTCTCAAGGAAAAAATGGAGGAACTGGAAGACCGGTATCGGGAGAACCAGGCGGATATCCAGAGCTTCTACGATGAGAAGATCAACAGGGTACGCAAGGGCGATGAGCTCCCTCCGGGAGTCATCAAGATGGTCAAGGTCTACGTGGCCATGAAGCGCAGGCTTTCGGTGGGAGACAAAATGGCAGGACGGCACGGGAACAAGGGCGTGGTCTCCAAGGTTCTCCCTGTAGAGGACATGCCTTATCTTCCGGACGGAACGCCCGTGGATATTGTTCTCAATCCCCTCGGGGTCCCCTCCCGTATGAATATCGGACAGGTCCTGGAGATCCATCTGGGCTGGGCGGCGAAAACCCTCGGTATCCATATTGCCACGCCGGTATTTGACGGGGCCACAGAGAAGGAAATCAAAGAGATGCTGAAAAAATCCGGCCTTCCCACCCGCGGGCAATCGATCCTTTATGACGGGAAAACCGGGGATTCCTTTGATCAGGAAGTGACCGTGGGCTATATGTATATCATGAAGCTCCACCATCTGGTTGACGACAAACTGCATGCGAGATCGATCGGGCCTTATTCCCTGGTTACCCAGCAGCCCCTGGGCGGCAAGGCCCAATTCGGCGGGCAGCGTCTGGGTGAAATGGAGGTCTGGGCACTGGAGGCCTACGGGGCAGCCCATACGCTTCAGGAATTCCTGACCGTCAAATCAGACGATGTTCCGGGACGGACCCGGATCTATGAGTCGATTGTGAAAGGGCAGAACATTCTGGAATCAGGACTGCCCGAATCCTTCAACGTTCTGGTCAAAGAGCTTCAGAGCCTTTGTCTGGATGTGGAGTTGATATAATTTCAATAGGGTTTCAGGGGTATAGGAGCCGAGGGTCCAAGTGAGAAGACGAGACAAGCGTTGGGAAAAGAACACTTGAACCCTTGAACCTTTGAACCCTGTTCTCTCGGAGGGAATGCGATTGAAAGACTTATACAGCCTGTTTGACAAGCCCAAGAGCACGGTCGCTTTTGACAAAATCCGGATCGGGATTGCTTCCGCTGATAAAATCCGTTCCTGGTCCCATGGTGAGGTGAAAAAGCCTGAGACCATCAACTACCGGACTTTCAAGCCGGAGCGGGACGGGCTTTTTTGCGCCAAGATTTTCGGCCCGACCAAGGACTGGGAGTGTACCTGCGGAAAATACAAGCGGATGAAGCACCGGGGCGTAATCTGTGACAAGTGCGGGGTGGAGGTGATCCAGTCCAAGGTGCGGCGTGAGCGCCTCGGCCATATCGAGCTGGCCTGCCCGGTCTCCCATGTCTGGTTCTTCAAGGCCCTGCCCAGCCGGATCGGGAGCCTGCTGGACCTGACGCTTAAAGATCTGGAGAAGGTTCTCTATTTTGAATCCTATGTCGTGATAGACGGAGGGACTTCTCCCCTGAAGCCTTTGACTGTTTTGAGTGAAGAGCAGTACCGTAAGGCCCGGGAAGAACACGGGGAGACCTTCACAGCCGGGATCGGCGCCGAGGTCATCAAAACCGCTCTTTCCTCGCTGGACCTGGACAAGCTCTCCGAGGAACTCCGGGAAGGGGCCAAGACGGTCAAGTCCAAGGCCCTCAAGGCCAAGATGCTCAAGCGGCTGAAAGTGGTCGAAGCTTTACGGGGTTCCGGAAACCGTCCGGAATGGATGATCCTTGATGTGATCCCCGTGATTCCTCCGGAACTACGCCCCCTGGTCCCCCTTGAAGGCGGACGTTTTGCCACGTCGGATCTTAACGACCTTTACCGCCGCGTGATCAACCGGAACAACCGGCTCCGCAGGCTGATCGAGCTCAAGGCCCCCGAGGTGATCATCCGGAACGAAAAGAGGATGCTCCAGGAGGCCGTGGACGCCCTGTTTGACAACGGCCGGCGCGGGCGTATCATCCGCGGTCCCAACAAGCGTCCGCTGAAATCCCTGAGCGATATGCTCAAAGGGAAACAGGGGCGTTTCCGTCAGAACCTCCTGGGGAAAAGAGTGGACTATTCCGGACGGTCCGTGATCGTCGTGGGGCCTGAACTGAAGCTGAACCAGTGCGGCATCCCCAAGAAGATGGCGCTTGAGCTTTTCAAGCCCTTCATCTTCAATAAACTGGAAGAAAAGGGGTATGTGACGACCATCAAGAGCGCCAAGAAGATGGTGGAGAAGATGAAGGAGGAGGTCTGGGATGCCCTGGACGAGGTGATTCAGGAACACCCGGTACTCCTGAACCGGGCGCCGACCCTGCACCGCCTCGGTATACAGGCCTTTGATCCGATCCTTGTGGAAGGGAAGGCCATCAAGCTGCACCCCCTGGTCTGCGCGGCCTTCAACGCGGACTTTGATGGAGACCAGATGGCCGTACACATCCCTCTGTCGGTGGAGGCTCAGACCGAGGCCCGGGTGCTCATGCTCTCGATCAATAACATCCTTTCCCCGGCCAACGGCCGGCCCATTACGGTCCCCACCCAGGACATGGTCCTTGGATGCTACTACATGACGATCGAGGACCCGGGGGCCAAAGGTGAGGGGATGCGTTTTTCCTGCATCAATGAGGTCCGGATGGCCTTTGATGCAGGGGCGGCCAGCCTGCACGCCAAGATTTATGTAAGAATGGACGGCAAATCTGTTGAAACCACGGTCGGCCGCGCCTTGATCGGCGATGTTCTGCCCCGGGGCATTCCTTTTTCAACGGTGAACCAGCTTCTCAAGAAGAAGACCATCGGTACGATCATCGATGAAGCCTATCGCCTGGTTGGACCTGCGGAGACCGTTATCCTTCTTGACAACCTCAAGGAATTGGGATTTGACTTCGCCACACGGGCCGGTATCTCGGTCTGTGTTGACGATATGCATATCCCGTCCAACAAGCCTAAGATCCTGGAAAAGGCCATGAAGGATGTGGATGAGGTCACCAGGCAGTATGCGGACGGGCTGATCACGGACGGTGAGCGGTACAACAAGGTGATCGATATCTGGGCCCAGGTCACGGATGCGGTTTCTGCCGAAATGATGAAGGAGCTGGGGAGCGAAGAGCAGGGAACGGCCAGCAGGCATAAAGGAAGGGAGTTCAACCCGATCTTTATGATGGCGGACTCCGGGGCCAGAGGTTCGGCCCAGCAGATCCGTCAGCTTGCCGGTATGAGGGGGCTGATGGCCAAGCCGTCGGGAGAGATCATCGAGACCCCGATCACCTCAAACTTCCGGGAAGGGCTGACCGTGCTGCAGTACTTCATCTCCACGCACGGCGCGCGCAAGGGTCTGGCGGACACGGCGCTGAAAACGGCCAACTCAGGATACCTGACCCGCCGTCTGGTGGACGTGGCCCAGGACAGTATCATCCTGGAAATTGACTGCGGAACCCTGGACGGGATTGAGGTTTCCTCGCTGGTGGAAGGCGGGGAGATTATCGAGCCCCTGTATGACCGGATCCTGGGCCGCTCGGCCGCTGAAGATATCATGGATCCGGAAGGCAAGACCGTGATCGTCAAGGCCGGTGAGGCGGTAGACGAAAAGGTTGCCTCCATGATCGTTGATTCCGGTATCTACACCGTGAAGATCCGCTCTCCGTTGACGTGCGAGACACAGCGCGGTGTATGTGCCAAGTGTTACGGAAGGGATCTCTCAAGGGGACGCCTGATTGATATCGGAGAAGCGGCCGGAGTGATCGCTGCACAATCCATCGGAGAGCCGGGGACTCAGCTCACCATGAGGACCTTCCATATCGGAGGGACCGCCAGCCAGGTGGCAGAGCAGACCACTCTTGATGCCAAGAACAACGGTATCATGGCCTACGAAAACATAAAAACCGTCATCAACAAAGACGGCAAGATCGTGGTCATGAACAGAAACGGCCAGCTCCTTATCCTGGACAAGAAGGGAAGGGAAAAGGAACGGTACAGCGTGGTCTATGGCGCTACCCTGAAGGTCAAGGACAAACAGAAGGTCAGCGCAGGTGAGAGTTTGGTGGAATGGGATCCGTATACAGCGTCCATCCTGACCGAAGTGGGCGGGAAAGTGGCCTTCGGAGATATTATCGAAGGGGTTTCCATGCGGGAGGAGGTCGATGAGGTCACCGGGCTTTCGAGAAGGGTGATCATTGATTATTCTCATACGGACCTCAGGCCCAGGCTTTCGATCAAAGGGCCGGCCGGCAAGACCCTGAAATTACCCGGAGGGAGGGGCGATGCCCGGTACATCCTGCCAGCGGGGGCCAATATTCATGTTGAGAAGGGAGCGGAGGTCTTTCCGGGGGATGTGCTTGTCAAGATCCCGAGGGAAACCACCAAGACCAAGGACATCACAGGAGGTCTCCCCCGTGTGGCCGAGCTTTTCGAGGCCAGGAAGCCCAAGGAACAGGCCGTGATCAGCGAGGTGGATGGCATCGTCAAGGACGGAGGGTTTCTCCGCGGCGCCCGGAGGATTCTCGTCAGCACGGACAGCGGTGAGGAACACGAGTATAACATCCCGCGAGGCAAGCACGTCAACGTCCATGAAGGAGATTTCGTGAAGGCAGGCGAACCGTTGATGGACGGCTCGGCCAATCCGCACGACATCCTGAGGATCCTGGGGCCCAAAGAGCTGCAGAAGTACTTTGTGGACGAGATACAGAAGGTCTACCGGCTTCAGGGCGTCTCCATCCATGACAAACATATCGAGATCATCGTCCGGCAGATGCTGAAAAAGATCGTCATCGAGGAAACTGGGGACACGGACTTTCTGATCGGAGAACAGGTTGAAAAGACGGTCTTCTCCAGGAAGAACGCGGAGATGATCAAGCAGAAAAAACAGCCGGCCATGGGCAAACCGCTCCTTCTGGGGATCACCAAGGCATCCCTGAATACGGACAGTTTCATATCGGCCGCATCATTTCAGGAAACCACCAGGGCCTTGACCGAGGCTGCGATCAGCGGGAAGGTGGATGACCTGATCGGCTTGAAAGAGAATGTGATCATGGGGAGGCTGATCCCGGCCGGGACCGGTATCCGCCAGTATCTGGATACCGTGGTCAAGATAGATGTGCCTGAGGAACCAGAGCAGGAGGAGATTGCGGGCAGTGAGGTTTCAAGCAGCCTCGAAGAGGTTGCCCAGTAGGATGCAGGGGCGGCCGTCCGGATGGGGCCGCACGTTAATAAATATCGCTAAATCAAGAAGAAAACTCTTGACATGTGTCCTCTGCTTCTGGTAAATTGCCAAGGTTTCGCCTTAGATGACAAAGTGATCACCCGTTAATGAAATACCTGTGAAATTACAGGGTTACGTTGCGAAGCGGAAAACGGAAAAAGATCTGTCTCATGATGGAGGTAAAAGGTGCCAACCATTAATCAGTTGGTCAGGAAAGGGAGAAAAAAGAGTCCGGTGAAGACGGCGGCCCCGGCCTTGCAGAGCAGCCCGCAAAAGCGGGGAGTCTGTACGAGGGTTTATACCTCCACTCCCAAGAAACCGAATTCGGCTCTCCGGAAAGTGGCCAGAGTCAGGTTGACGAATGGATATGAGGTCACCTCTTATATACCCGGGGTCGGACATAATCTGCAGGAACACTCCATCGTACTCATACGCGGCGGAAGGGTAAAGGATCTGCCTGGTGTCCGGTACCACATCATCCGGGGAACTCTGGATTCCGTGGGGGTTGCGGACCGCAAACAGAGTCGGTCAAAATACGGGGCAAAGCGGCCCAAGAAATAGGTTGTTCGGGAGGAATTGATTATGGCTCGCCGAAGGGTTGCTGCAAAGCGGGAAGTTTTACCGGATCCCAAGTTTCATAACAAGCAGGTGAGCAAGTTTGTCAACAGCTTGATGAAATCAGGGGGCAAGGGTCTGGCCGAGAAGATCTTTTACGGGGCCATGGAGATTATCCAGGAGAAGACCGGGGAGGAGCCGGTGAAGGTATTCCTCAAGGCCATGGATAATGTCAAACCTGTAGTCGAGGTCCGCTCCAGAAGGGTGGGGGGCTCCACCTATCAGATACCGGTTGAAGTTCGGCATAGCCGTAAATTCGCGCTGAGTCAGCGCTGGATCATCACCTATTCACGGTCCCGCGGAGAGAAGACCATGAGAGAGAGGCTTGCCGGAGAACTCATGGACGCCGCCAAGAATACCGGCAACTCGATCAAGAAAAAAGAAGACACGCACAAGATGGCGGAAGCGAACAAGGCCTTCGCTCATTACAGGTGGTAAAAGATGGCTGCATCCGCATTGTTCACAGATCAGGAGACGAATCGGAGGAAAGTGATTTTGGGCAGAGATTACTCCTTATCAAAATATAGAAACATCGGGATTATGGCCCATATCGATGCGGGGAAAACCACGACCACGGAACGGATCCTCTTCTATACGGGGATATCACACAAAATGGGCGAGGTGCATGACGGCGCCGCGATCATGGACTGGATGGTCCAGGAACAGGAGCGGGGCATTACCATCACTTCCGCGGCCACGACCTGCTTCTGGAAAGATCACCAGATCAATATCATCGATACCCCGGGCCATGTGGATTTCACCATTGAAGTGGAGCGTTCCCTGCGGGTCCTGGATGGGGCCATCGCTGTATTCTGCGCAGTGGGCGGCGTGGAACCCCAGTCCGAGACCGTCTGGAGACAGGCGGACAAGTACAAGGTCCCCCGCATCGCCTTTGTGAACAAGATGGACCGCGTGGGTGCTGATTATATGCGATGCATTGATATGATCCGCACGCGGCTCGGATCCCGGCCCCTGCCGATCCAGCTCCCGATCGGCAAGGAAGACGGATTTGTCGGAGTCATCGATCTGGTCAGCATGCAGGCCAGGCTTTGGGAAGGTGAAACCTCTCTGGGCCAGACCTATAACGTGACCGGAATCCCCGATAATTTGAAGGATGAGGCCCGCGCCTTCCGTGAAAAACTGATTGAGACCCTGGCGGAATACGATGAAAAGATTCTGGAAGATTATCTGAAAGGGGCGGATCTCCCGGAGGATACCGTGCGCAAGGCCATCCGCAAGGCCACGCTCGATCTCAAGGTTGTCCCTGTGCTCTGCGGCTCCGCGTTCCGCAACAAGGTGGTGCAGCCCCTCCTGGATGCCGTGGTCGATTATCTTCCCTCTCCCATTGATGTCCTCCCCGTGGAAGGCTTACAGCCCGGCACGGACAAAAAAATTATCCGCAAGCCCGATGACCATGAACCTTTCTCAGCCTTGGCCTTCAAGATCATGACCGACCCTTACGTGGGGCAGCTGACCTTCTTCCGCGTCTATTCCGGCCATCTGCAGGTGGGCGATCACATCTATAATGCCCGCAGCGAACGGCGCGAACGCGTCGGCCGCATCCTCAGGATGCATGCCAACAAACGCGAGGATATCAAGGAGATTTTTGCCGGAGATATTGCAGCGGCCGTAGGCCTGAACAGTTGCATGACCGGCGATACGCTCTGCGATCAGAAGAAACCGATCGTCCTCGAATCCCTGGAGTTCCCGGCCCCGGTGATATCCGTGGCCATTGAGCCCAGGACCAAGGCCGACCAGGACAAGCTGGGGATGTCGCTTTCCAAGCTGGTGCAGGAAGACCCTTCTTTCCGTGTGCATACGGACAGGGAGACCGGTCAGACCATCATTTCCGGGATGGGGGAGCTTCATCTGGAAATCATTGTGGATCGGCTGATGCGGGAGTTCAAGGTGGATGCCAATGTCGGGAAACCCCAGGTTTCCTACCGTGAGGCGCTCCGCAAGAGTGTGGAGGCCGAAGGGCGTTTCATCCGGCAGACCGGCGGGCGGGGACAGTATGGCCACGTGGTCATCAAAATGAATCCCCTGTCTCCGGGTTCGGGCATCCTGTTTGCGGACAAAACCAAAGGGGGTGTGGTCCCCCGGGAATATATCTCTGCGGTGGAAAAGGGAGTCCGGGAGGCCCTGGCAGGCGGGATCTTCGCCGGGTATCCCATCGTTGATCTTGAGGTCCAGCTCGTTGACGGATCATATCATGATGTCGACTCTTCGGAAATCGCCTTTAAGATCGCAGCGTCCATGGCCGTAAAAGAGGGTGCCGTCAAGGCCGGGCCGTATCTGCTGGAGCCGGTGATGTCTGTAGAGGTCGTGGTCCCCGATGATTATATGGGTCAGGTGATCGGAGATTTGAATTCCAGGCGCGGGCATGTGCTCGGGATGGAGGCCAGAGGGAACATACAGGTGATCAAGTCCCATGTCCCCCTGTCGGAGATGTTCGGATATTCTACGGACCTGCGCTCAGAGACCCAGGGGAGGGCGACCTATACAATGCAGTTCTCCCATTATCTGGAGGTCCCGCGCCAGATAGCGGAAGAGATCGTAGCAAAGATACAGGGGCGATAAAACATCGTTCAAAGTGTTCAAACCGTTTAAAAGGTTCAAGCGGTTTGAACCCTTTGAACTTATTGAACCCTTTGAACTTATTGAACTTATTGAACTCTTTGAACTCTTTGAACTCTTTGAACTCTTTGAACTCTTTGAACTCTT
>CAKKPE010000093.1 GCA_919901565.1 bacterium | reverse complement strand
CATCTTGATGAAACGCATACAGCCCGCAGTCGGCGTCCCGACATTTTCGAGCCGCATCCGGCGGGCAACGCATGGCCCAGTAGGCTTGGCAAACCCGGGTCTTCCGCCATCCGCCGGAAGTCATCCAGACAGTCGCCCCCTGCCGCGTTCAACAGCATAAAACTTTCGACCATCGTCGTCTCATCGAAACCGCGCTTCCGTTGTTTGAGATGGAGATGTTGGGTCACACTCTGCGGCATACCGAGAGATCGGTATGCCTGTGCCACTAACGGCAGGCCACCAAAAGCGCAGCGTATCGGTCGCAGGTGTTGGGTCTATCTGAAAAGGAAGAGGCAAATTTGAGGTAAAGTTGGATGTCTTCATGGAGAGTATCTTACACAATTCTGCCTTCACCTGAAAGGTGCACACATAAAAAAATCAGACAATCTTCTCAAAAGGCCATCATCATTGAGTCCATCCTACATCCCCTTCATCTACATCACCCCCTTACGTCCGGATTAGGGTGCAAATGGACATCTTACACGGGTTGCTCTGGGCATTCGCAAATAATCCCTCTGTCAACCCCGAATGAAAATGTCCCCTTGTTTCATTTAACGAGAGTGACTTTAGGATGGCCGAAATAGAATTCATCCATCCAACTTTTCTTTGATTTGGGATGACAATCTTTTTGTTTAATCTTCCGGGTTGGATCAGGACGCGCCTCCTTGGAACGTTGCAAATCATCCCCGGATATTTCCTTTACAGAATATATTTTGTCTTGTACAGAGAACAGAAGGTCGCCGTTTAAAGCCTGTTTGATCTGAATCTTTTGGCCCTTCAGTTGGGAGGAGGGATGCTGCAAGAGGAAGCGCCTCTTGTTCCAGTGTATCGTAAAGGGGTGCGACCCCTGCGAGTCGTTTGCAATCGTACGGTGATCGCAGGGCAAACGTCCACTTCAAATCCATGGAAGCCGGAATTTTTTTTGTACAATTTCATCTTTTGGCGCAACAGAGAACATCTTGTTATACGAAACAAGATAGGATTCCAAAAAGGCGTTTGCTTCCGAGATGGTTTGAATTGCATGGAGACGCATCTCCTTAACGAGCCGGTCTTGAAGCGTTTGAAAGACCCGTTCGACGTGGCCTTTGGCTTGGGGAGATCGCGCGTGGATGACTCCGATCTGCTTCATGATCCTTTCAAATTGGGTCAGAGGATGGGAATCCTGCAACTGTTCATCCACCGAAGGCTGGCGGGTCGTTTTATAGGTGGAATGCCTGTCCAGATAGACAGAGTGCGGGATTCCAAATCGTTGGATGAACTCCAAAGAACTGTCCAGGATCGGGAAAACACCCTCATATTCGTAAAAGCGCAAAGAGTTGCGGTGGCATCATCCACAAAGGCCATGAGACAAAATTCCTGATCCAGCCTGTCTTCAAGCCAGCGACCATGTACACCATCAATTTGGCTCATCTCCCCCTCGTGCGCTTTGCGCTCTCGAATCTGGGAGATGGTTTACCCCGGTTGGCATGAGCAATGGATTGATCTCCATGGGTCTTGATTCGTTTCACAAGTCGTTTCGTGTGGCGAACGCTTATCCCCATCATCCTTGCGGCCGCAACTTGAGTCATTTTCCGATCTAAAACCATATGCAGCACTCGTAACCTGTCCAGTTCGCTTTTTTTTAACACAATGTCCCTTTCCATTTCTTAGGCTCCTTTCAGGGTGAATTCCCAGAGCCTCAAGATAACCCAAAGGGGACATTTTCATTTGGGGGAA
>CAKKPE010000092.1:3804-14562 GCA_919901565.1 bacterium | reverse complement strand
GGATTCGCGTCTTTTCATACCACTTCTCGACATTCGGAGTCAACTGGAATATTTTCGAGGAATATTTTCGAGGTAAGGTTCCTAACCAGCGGCCTAATCTCCATATGGCCCGAGGAACCGTTCGCCGTTGAAATGAATGAGGTGCGTCGGGGACTCTGCAATCCAGACTTCCGTTTCCCAAGAAATATCATCGAGATATTTCATCATGGTTCGCCGATCAAGAAAGGCCGTTACATAGACCGGGGCAGCCCTTGATCCAGCAAACAGCTCTTTCAATTCCCGCCTTCGCTTCGGGTTTACGGGTCCATGACTGGTGACGGCTTCAATCAATACAAGCCAGTTCTTGTTCACGTGATAAACCACGACATCCGGCATCTTCCCATGTTCTTCTATTTCGACATGCAACCCCTTGATCGCATCGAGATCAAAATAGGCCCATTTCCTCTGCGTATCGCCCACGTAGATCACATGCCCGCCAGGCGTAAAAAGTGGGCAGAACTCGTCGATGATCGCCTTTACCAATACATTCTGGCCGCCTGGAGAAAGCCTGATCTCTTGACCATGCGATAGCCTCACAGGAAGACGACGCATATCTCGCTCTCGTGCATAGCTTTTTTTCAAGGTCTCTACTGTCCGCAAATACTTGCGCAGTTGCCTATCCCAGTCCGGTTTCCCAAACGCTCGAAGGAGTTTCAAAGCTGACGGCTCGATCTGATACACGGCCTTTGGACTATTTGTCGGTCTGGAAGGCTTGTCAGGGTTAGGAACAATCAGCCCCGCCTGAGCGAATTGATGAACCGTTTGTCGGCGCACGGTCTCGCGGGTGTTCGGCTTGTATCGCTTGCCATAGTGATCAGCAAAGAACTCCATCATGGGCGTAATCCCCACCAGCGGTGCACTCGATGCCTCCCACACGTCTGACGGTTTGAGATTTAATAACGAAAGAAGCGTCATTGCCGAACGCTCGTTCTGCTGTTGCCGGGGAAAACCAAGCGCTTCTAAGATCTTTAGTGCTTCATTGATTTTCCGTTCGATTTTCTTTGTATCTGTTTTTTTAGCCATCTCTCTCGCATTCCTTCTCCAAAATCGCGTCCACTGTTTCCTGTTCCGGCATTCGATGTCTCACGTGCGAGCCGAGCCGGAGCAATTGCTCACGAGATGGATAGTACATCTTCCGAAGGTCCGTGGCATTGACTTGCGTGTGCCCGCTGAAAAGCCGGAAGTATTGGTCGAAGAGCGAGGAATTGAGATACAAAGCCAGACCTTTGGCCATGTTCACGGATAGCCCTCTCCCCTCCGCATGAAAATAATTCAGATGGTTCTCAAATCCGACAAATGGGGCTTCAAACCTGCTGGGATCGTATATTACCGCTACTACACGTCGCGTCTCTTCCTTGGCCGAGAAACGTTTTGTGAGGACGTAATATCCAGTCGGGACCATTAACTCTTTTGTGCGCGTCTCGGCTATGATTGCATTCGGCTTCTTTCCCGATTCAATCGGCCACTTCACGAAACCTGCCTCAAAATGGCAAGGGTATATGAGGGGCACGGTTCCATCTTCGGGTAGAGCACGGAGGTATTCCCGCGAGCGGAAATCCACTACACGTCCTGTGGAGACGTCCAAACCCAGCTTGACGAGAGATGTCTCAAAAGCCTGCATTCGCTTCATGACCCGGTTATCGGTATCGTTCAAGACAAGACGAATGAAGGCGTCACGGTCGGTTGGCAAGACGACGTCCTCGTATGGAACAGAACGGATTTTTGATTTGCCGAAGTCTATCCCTTCGGACGATGAGATCATAACATGCTTCGGCTTCTGTTCTCCTCGAATCGCATGATAAATTATATTTTCCTGGAGCACGTCGTCATCCCCGAATGCCTTTTTTCGCGAATCGAACACGTGAATTCGTCGCAGGCTCATCATATCCAGAAACCTGATTCGGAACCGGCGGAAATACGGCCCATTACAGAAACTCCGGGGTGTGATTGCTACCAATTCTCCCCCAGGCTCAAGCATCTTGGCCGTCAGCCATACAAATGCAGCATAAAGATTGGATACTTCAATCCCCGCAGCATCGAGCAATCGGCGCGTTGCTGATTGTCCATTGATCTTCTTATAGGGCGGATTCAGGATTGCATGAGTAAAGCGCTCGCCCTGAACAACGAATAGGCTCTCTTCTGTTTGTGCGATGGCGGACGCAACAAAATCCTCCGCCCTTATCTCTCCTCGAAAGGCAATACCAACTTCCTTGCAAGTTGACTCGCACCGATCCATGGTCTCTTTCAAATATGGCAAAACATGCTGATCCTTTTCGTATGCAACCACATGGATCGAAAGTAACCGTTGTCTTGCAGATACCAACGCCTCAACACATGCCGCAAAGAGCACTCCCACACCTGCTCCGGCATCCAGAATCCGCACGTGTTCCCTTCTCCACTCGAATAGTGATGCCATGAAACGCGCAATTTCGGCAGGCGTCAGGAACTGCCCGATACTTGAGCGTTCACGCCGACAGCTACTGCCATTCAAGTGTTGACGAACAATATCCAGTGTTTTTAGTTCAACCGCCATATTGGATAAGCTGTAATCGGGATTGACATGTGCTGTTCTTGGGGACATTTTCATATTTCAATCAAGCTCTTTACAAGCTCTGCGGCACCGGCCTCTCTTACTACTGCTGAACAAGAAAGCCACCACACGTCCGAACCTCAAAGAAAGACCGCATTCACATGGCCGTCTGCGTGAGAGCAAACTGAAACCGGCATTTGAGAAGGAAAAATTATTTAGTTTAGGGCTTTTTATACCACTTCCCTACATTCGGAGTCAACTGGAATGTTTTTTAAGGGAGGTTTCTTGACTACGGAAAAGAGCGCGGGCACTGCTTCAACAAAAGCAGAGACCGCAAATCCCCCATCAGATCCATAATCTTTCCCTGATCATCCTTGTGGCCTCCCTGAGCATCATCAGCACCCTATCAGCCTTTTCTCCACGATCTACCCCTCATACAAGGCCTCCAAACTCGACCCGGTCGAGGCAATCAGGTATGAATAAAAGCTTATTGCCCGTTTCGGCCTTTCTTGATATAATTAAATAAATCGGAAATCTTTATGAACGCTGGAATATCTCATTTTATGATGAACTTGAAAAAGTTCATAAGTGAGACGGCACAGTAAAAAGCTCCGGATGCAATGCGCGCGAATCCTGAGGAATGAGGCGTACTGAGAGGTACGCTGCAATGACGAAGGATGAAGCGGAACGCTGCAGACGGACTTTTTACGAAGCCGTCTATATGGAGGCATCATGATCGGAACCGAGACCATGAAAGGCACGAAACTGGGCGCTCTCCTGATCCAGAACAAGATCATCACCGAGGATCAATTGAAGGAAGCCCTGAAACGTCAATACCAGCAGGGAGGGTTCCTCGGAACAAACCTGATCATGCTGGGTTTTATTGAAGAAGAGGCCCTGCTGAACATCCTGAGCACAAAGCTCGGGATCCAGAGCATCAACCTGACCGGAATCGAAATCACTCCCATGCTTCAGAGGATGCTCCCCTTCGACAAGGTGAAACTCCACAATGTTCTCCCGCTCTCTCTTGAAGGAAACACCTTTATCGTAGCCATGGCCGACCCCACGGACCTCAAAAGCCAGAATGACCTGGAATACACTCTGAACCGTTCAGTCCGGGGAGTCCTGACATCGGAAACCGAAATCCTGGAGGCCATCGAGTTCTTCGAACGGGAAGGATATGGTATCAAGACATACGTTAAAACCGTAAAGAGCTCGTCCCGAATGAGCAGGAAGCTCGACATGAGAGAGCTCATGACGGCAGCCGTCAGGGAAAAGGCATCGGACCTGCTCATCACCGCAGGGGTGCCGCCGAGCCTGAAGATCAACAATGAAATAATCCGGATGCCTTACCCCGCACTGACTCCCGGCCAGGTGGAAGAACTGGTGCTTTCCATTCTGACCGAGAACCAGAGGATGAAATTCGACAGCCAGTCCGAGCTCGACTTTGCCTATTCACTCTTTGATGTGGGGCGCTTCAGGATCAATGTCTACAAACAGAGGAATTCTCTGTCTCTCACGGCCCGAAACCTGATGGAGAGTATCCCGTCATTTCAGGAACTGGGGCTTCCGAAGTGGGTCGAGGACTTCGCCCTCAAGACTCAGGGAATGATCCTGATCACCGGCCCGTCAGGGCATGGAAAATCCACCACGATCGCATCCATGATTGAGTTCATCAATACCCACAGAAAATGCAACATCATTACCATCGAGGACCCGATCGAGTTTCTCCTGCAGCACAAGAACAGCAATGTGAATCAGCGTGAGGTGGGTACGGATACCGAATCCTTCTCCAAAGGGCTGAAACATATCTTCCGCCAGAGCCCGGATGTCATCATGATCGGGGAACTTCGGGACTATGAAAGCATATCCATTGCCGTGAGCGCTGCAGAGACCGGGCACCTCATCCTGGCAACACTCCACACCTTGAATACGACCAGCACCATAGACCGGCTGATCAATGTGTTCCCCGGAGAACAGCAGAATCAGGTACGGGCGCAGCTGGCCGAATCGCTTCTGCTGATCATGTCTCAACGTCTTGTTCCAACCGCCGACGGGAAATCAAGGATACTTGCGTATGAAAAGCTCATAAACTCATCCCGCACAAAGAACCTGATCCGCAACAAAAAGACCCATCTGATCCGGACCCAGCTGCTGAATGAGAAAGAGGATTTTGAGATCATAGACGTCAGCCTGAGCAGACTGGTGAATCAGGGTAAGGTCCTATACGAAGAAGCCCTGAAGTTCGCGGACAACGAGGCCCTCTTTGCAGAGATGGTGAAGAGAAAATCTTGAGATGTCATCCGTCATGAGAGGCGTAAGACATTTTTTCGGAAGTCCAGGATCAGTTCAAATCCGCAAGTTCTTCCTCCAGATCACCGGACTCATCCAGGAGCTCGGATTCCTTGCTGGATGCCGCCTGTTCAAGGACCTTGCGGACCTCGGGCATTAAATAGTAGTCTTCCAGAGGAAACCTGCTCAGGAGGCGCGCAAGAAGATCCGCCTTATCCGGAACGGTCAGATCCTTACGGAGGATGATCATCTGCTCCCCTTTAAAACGGCAGAGACCGCCACGGCTTTTGCACTTTTCATAACGGACCTTGATTGACATCCTCTGGGCCAGGGCTTCCAGCTGCTCCAGAATTTCTCTTGAATTCATACGTCCCTCAAACCATTTAGAAAAGCGTTTCTTTTACCAGATCGTCATCCGTGCCTTCCTGCCGATCTCTTCCCGCGCTGGATAAGATGACCATTCTCTCTCTCACCTCAAAACTGTATGGGCTCCCCCACGGGTCCCGCTCCTCATTCTCTTCAAGAAGGATCTTCTGGACCAGGTCGTCAAGAGACACAGGGAAAGACCCCGTTTCAAGAAAATAGACATGGGAAGCTAAAACAATCCGATTCATCTCCTGCAAGGCATGGACCTGTTTAAACATTTCGAAACGATAAGTCATGCTCCTCGCCACATTGAACAAGACCCCGGTACCCGGGCGTCTGGAAACAACGAACAAGGAGGATACCAGCAGCACCATGATTGCATAAGCGGCCAGATTCCTCAAGATTTTTTTTGCCCGGCCGCTCTTCCTGCCGATCGCCTCTTCCGCTGGAACCTGCGCCTCTTCTCCAACCGGCTGAATCAATCCGGCGGACACAAGATTAAACAAAGCCTTGCAGGTTTCGAATTCTCCGATGAGTCCGATATCAATCAGTTTCCGGACGGTTCTTTCACCGTCCACCAGATTATATATTTTCTCTTCCTCATGGATTAAGGGGAAATCCTTCTGCAGGGCCTTTCCTTTCTCCTTAAAGGACTTATCCTTCTGTCCATCGTCAAACATCGTATCGATCATGCTGTCGAGGTCATCCGCAGGCGTTCTCGTGTTCCGTTTTTTATCCGTCTTCCTGTATACAAGATTCATGGAAGAGACCGTCTTGCGAACCAGCGGCCACTCATCCAGAATCCGCATGGTCTCCATCAGGATTTTATCACAGGGGATCGGAACCATGTTTGTCTTGTCATACGTCACGGGAATCTGCTCAAATTTATAGTTCCCTTCTTTCCACTCGAAGATCCTGAAAACCGTTTCCCTCACTTGAAGCTGAATGATCGAGGAGAGATCTTTGGGGCGCACCATTTTTTCCTGAATGAGTATGCGGCCGATTTTCTGTCCAGTCTCCTTCTGGATCGAAAGTATGTGTTCAAGGTCTTTTTCCGTCATAAGCTCCGCCTGAACAAGAATCTGTCCCAGAAGCCCGCTTTTCCCCTTGTGATAGGATTCAGAGGCCACCACCATCCCGTCTTCAAAGGTGACCGTAACCGTATCTTGCTCGGACGTCAGAGTTAAAAACCCTGTCTTTCTCTGCATTCCGATGAGCTGGAAGATATCGGTCATGCCGAAATCTTTTATTTTGCCTTCAAGCGACATCGCGCAACCTCTGCGAGAGATGGAAAATTATAACCACGACCGTTTCATTCCCTCGGGCGGTAGAGACGAACGACCGACAACCCATACAGGAACACGGCCGGAATCATGAGCCAGATCCTGCTGCTCCAGGAGGCAGCCCAGACCATCAGCGGATCCCGGCAAAGGAAATCCCAGAAAAAAGTGTACACAAGAGATACCACGATAAAAGAAAGCAGAAAGAATCCCTTAACCATCCTTCCTGAGTAGATGTAGGCGCCCCCGGGCATGAATATCCCGAGGGCTTTTCTCGTCTCCATCTTTTTATCCATGTATCTCCGAATCTCAATAATCTTCTTTATTCTCTGTTTGACTTCCACACCGGACTGCTTTTCAAATACGTGGACACACTGCGAACAGACCGAATCCATCCTAATGCTGGTCCGGCACCTTTTGCAGTAGACCTCCCCGCACTTTACACAGCGGCATGCAATGCCGAGAAGTTTCAGCACATAATGAAGCGGGAAAAGGGCAAGCAGCAGGGCGACAGGGGCAAGAAGATACAGGGAGTTCCTCCAAAGAAAAGGAAGCCACTTTTTACCAATCTCCGACATGGATAAGATCTGGTTAGCAAACCGCCTGACAAGCCAGCCATTGGAGAAGGTTTCATCGATCAAAATACGGTTATAGCTTGGCCCCAGGATGCTCACATAATGAGAAATCCGTTCCGGGTCCAATTCACGTGCCTTACTATACTCCTGATCACTCTCCTGAAGCATCAGCTGATCCCGGTGTGCCGCACTGAGATTAAAATAAGCTGCCGCGTTTTGAGGATCTCGGAGCATCGCCTGCTTGTACATCTCGACGGCTTTTACAATATTCCGGCCGGCATAAAAAGTGTTTCCCAGATTATTGTAATATATGGCCATATAGGGGTTCAGTGAGATGGCCTTCTCGAGCCTTGCCTCTGCTTCTAAGTATTCCCCCCGTTTCTTGAGGGCCGTTCCGAGCATAAAAAACAGGGAATCATCTTTGGGGCTATGAGCGGTTAGGCGGGTTAGAGCGGTAATGCTTGCATCGTCTGAAACCCCATCCTGGTGATGGATGACAGCCTGGACCCAGTCGCTGTGCAGAACCTCCATGGCCCGCTGGAGGCCGCCCATCCAGAAAGGAACGGTCATCATGAAAACAAGAAAAAGCAGGTGCAGGAATTGTTCCTTTTCCCTGCCATAGCTCCAGAAGAGCAAGGCCCAGAACAGGCATAAACCGTAGATCCCCCATCCGAATATCAGGGGGACGGCCAGGAAGAAGGCCGTCAGGATCGCCATCCCGGCCTTATGAGGTTCTCCGGGCAGCAACTCGTAAATATTATGTGTCAACAGAGGATAATAACGGATGAGCTGCACCAGGTAGAAGGCCCCGAAAAAGGCAAAACCGATGACCATAAGGAGAAGACTGACATTGATCAGAAAATAAACCATATGATCAAAGCTGCCGGCGACGGACTGGATGACCTTGACCCATTCGAGAGCGACGCTATAAAGATTCAGTTTATTCTGCTTCCAGTAGACCTTCGCCAGGACCTTATGGGGCTCTGGAAAACCGGGAGAGAATTTTTCTGCAGAATTGCAGCGGGAGATCGCCTCTTTATAATCCCCCAACTCTGAGAGGGTCATGGCCTCACGCAACAGAGAGGCCGAATAAGAACGCATGCGGATAACTCCCAGATCGATCATCTGCTCATACAATCTTTCAAGGATGTCGGCGCCGACCTTCCGGTCACCGATAGCGAGATACCGTTTCCTGCGGAGCCATTCCTTTTCCATCCCGTTAAAAAGGCGCTGGGATTCGTTCTCCTGGAGTTCAGGCAAAGGATGCCTGAGGATTTCCATGGGGACATTGAGGGATGTATAATCCTGGATCACATCAATCCACTCATAGGCCCTCCCCGTTCCTGCAAACCCGGCCAGAAGTCCGCAAACCATCAGGATTACAGATATAAGACGGGCCGCAGACCCGCGCCTTTGAGAGATCCGTTTTGCTCTGCATGGAAGGATTGAATTCAACGTTTCTTTTCCTCTCCTCGGATGAGACGTTTGATGTTGTCTTTGTGACGGATCAGCATCATCAGCCCTACCACAAATGCAAACCAGGTTTGTGTCGGATTCCGGCCCATCCCCAAGGCAAGAACGGGCAGCATAACAGAAACAGCCAGCGCACCCACGGACGAGATCCGGGTCAGCGCAAAACAAACGGCCCATATCAGAAGTAGAATAAATCCGATCCCGGGCATATATCCAAGAAGCACGCCGAAGGTCGTTGCTACACCTTTGCCCCCTTTGAATCTAAAAAAAACCGGAAAGTTATGGCCGAGGATCGTGGAAAAAGCCGCCAAGGCCAGCCACCTTTCCTGATCGGTCATGGCCCGGGCTATCCAGACTGCAGCCGTCCCCTTGAGCAGGTCCCCGGCCAGCGTCATGAATCCTTCCCGCTTCCCGATCACCCGGAAGACATTCGTGCACCCGATGTTCCCGCTTCCATGCTCCCTCAGATTGATTCCGAGTCTCCTGGAAATCAGGAGTCCGAAGCAAATCGATCCGATCAGATAGGAAGAGAGCACTGCGAGTAAGGGAGCAAGAGCCGTCATGCAAGATCCATCTCTTTCATAAAGCGTCTGATATACTGAGAACCCGAAATCACGGACAGGACCATGGCCACCCAGAGCGAAAGGGTTCCCAAGGTATGCCAGTTAAATATCCAGAACCGGTTATTAAGCAGGAGCATCAGGACCGCCGTGATCTGCGCGCCCATCTTATGCTTGCCCAACCTGTCTGCATGCATGATGATCCCCTCGGCAGAGGCCATGGCACGGATGCCGGTAATGGCAAATTCCCGTGCGATGATGACGATCACAATCCATGCCGGGGCCCTGTGAAGCTGTACTAAAAAAATAAGGGCCGCCGAGGTCAGGATCTTGTCCGCTATCGGGTCCAGCAGTTTGCCCAGCTTGGTGATTTGATTGGTGCTTCGTGCAATATATCCATCCAGAAAATCAGTGATGGAGGCCGCCGCAAAAACCATAAAAGCCCCCACACATACGGTCCCGGGCCCGGCCGGGAGCAAGAGGATAATGAAGAAAGGGATCAAGACGATCCGCAGGACGGACAGCGTGTTTGGAATATTCAAAGGGCCCTCACATTAATAAGTATAACTATTTGATAATAATACTATTTTAAAAATACCCTTGTCAACCGAGAACTGCCTTTTAATCCCTGCTGCATATGGAAGTCCGCCGCTTCATTTTAACTCATCATGATAATTTCTTTACAGTCGGGCCCTGTTCTGTTAGATTGAATCCGTCTCTATCACATTGACCTGTCTATGCCTTTGCGACCGGACAACCGCCATCAGAGAATGGATGCCCTATGATCGGGAACTCCGAAGAAAAAAACCTTCGCCTGCTGAAAAAGGTCCCCTTCTTTGCACCCCTGGAGGAAGAGGAACTCAGGTTGCTTCTCCCGTTTCTCAAAGAAAAAAAATATAAAAAAAATCAGGTGATCTTCCACGAAGGGGAACCGGGGCACTACCTTTTCCTCATCCGGTCCGGCAGCGTGAAGGTCTACAAACTCTCAGAGGATGGAAAAGAAAAGATCCTGCGCGTCTTCGGCCCGGAGGATTTCTTTGCGGAACTCCCCTTACTGGATGGCGGGAAATACCCCGCATCTGCCGAGACCTTATCGGCCTGCACCCTGCTCTGTCTAAGCCGTGAAGATTTTACCAAGACCTGTTCAGGGAACGCCGAGATCATGAAGAAGATTTACGAAATTGTGGGAGACCGCCTCCGCCATTTTACAACCATGGTCACCGATCTGACTTTAAAAGACGCCTCATGCCGGCTGGCCGGCTTCCTTCTGGAGATGGCCGGACAGAAAGACCCCTTCTCCTTAAAGGAGATCCGTTTTCCCATGGAACTCACACATCAGGATATCGCTTCTCTCATCGGCACAGCCAGGGAGACGGTCTCGCGAGCACTGAAACAGCTCGAGAAGCAGGGTATCATAGAGATCAAGGAACGATATCTGACCATCCTCGATAAAGAACGTCTGGTCCAGGCCGCCCGCTGACAGAGAAGATAAGATGACAGGAAGACGCCGGCATCATCCGGCAAATCAGAGAAATTTTTGCAGCTTGGGCAGGATCTCGTTCGCATACCGGAAGAATTCATCGGCCACAATGGCTACCCAGAGCCCTTTCTCACCCCGGCCGTCAAGGACCTTCATGCCGCAG
>CAKKPE010000092.1:0-3794 GCA_919901565.1 bacterium | reverse complement strand
GCCGCAGACCGTCATACCCGAAGATGGCCCGGCCACGATCCCTTCCATGGTAATCAGTTCCACCAGGGTCAGGTAGGCATCGTCAGAATCAATGAGCAGTTTTTCATCCACAAGGGATTCATCATAGATATCGGGTTTCATGGTGTATTCGGTATTACGCAGACCGTAAAACTCGTGGCTCTTTTCGCTCGGTTCCACGGATATGATCTTTATCCCGGGATTTTTCTCCTTGAGGAACCTCCCGGCGCCCGTAAGGGTCCCGCCGGTCCCGACACCGCAGATGAAATGCGTAATCTTACCGCTTGTCTGCTCCCAGATCTCGGGCCCCGTGGTCTGATAATGGATCTCCGGATTGTGCGGGTTGCCGTACTGATAAGGGACAAAATGATCCTTGATCTTCTTGTAACCGAAGGCTGAGGCGATGGCCCCTTCGCCGGGGAACCGGGGACAGGCGTCGTCCGGAGCGAGATCCATGGCCCTGGCGGTCAGGGTCAGAAGCGCCTTCTTGCCTGCCGGGATCTGCTCCCCGGCCGTGATGATCGGCTTCTTGAACCCCATTTGATTCAGAAAAACGCTGAGGGCCACGCCGGTGTTCCCGGATGTGGGTTCCACACAGGTTGTCTCTAAAGTCAGATACCCGTCCCGGATCGCGCCGGTGATCATCCCGTACGCGGTCCTGTCCTTGATCGACCCCACGGGATTGAAGAACTCCAGCTTGGCGCAGGCCGTTCTTTCGGGCGTCGGGGGAATGATGCGATTCAAACGCACCATAGGCGTATCACCGATCAGATCCGTGATATCATTATAGATCCGATTGTGCCGTAAGGCCCTTTTCTTTATTTCGCCCGGAAAAACCTTCGGTTTCATCCGGGACTCCCTCCTTTTCTGGCAATGACCTGCCAATCGGTCTCATTGATCCGGCTTACCTCCAGGACTTCATTCCCCTCCCCCTTGAGGCTCTTCGGGACGCTCTCGGTAGCAGGCAGGTGGTCAACAATCACCCGCAGAACCTGACCGGGTTTCATGGTCTCCAAAGCCAGCTTGGTCTTCACAAAGGTGTACGGGCAGACCTCGCCCTTGATATTGAGCTCCTTGTCGATCCTGATCTCGTTTTTCATACCGCTGAACTCCTTTCTCTCCTACCAGCAGACCACAGAATCCGCCTCCAGAAGCATCTTCACAATCTCTTCGTACCCTACGAGCGGAGCCTGCGTCTGCACTCCCCTTGCCGCCACATCATCCCTGCATGCAAATACGCCGTCCGCATCCCCAAGACTCTGCGCAAGAACCGCGTCATGCAGAAGGAGGACAAAAACCTGATCATCCTTTTTCCCCCTTTGCCGGGAGGCCGCCTCCCAGGCGTAGGTATCGTTCGTCTTTTTTATAATATGAAGGACTTTCATCTCTTCCCCGAATCGTATATCGATTGCATCCTAAAACCCTATGACCCGGTCGCTCCCCTCTATGATCCGGTCGATCTCCTTTCGGCTCTTCACATCCAGCGCAACCCCCCGGTCCAGAAGCCCCCTCTTCTCCATCGACTCCTTTTCAACAACCAGTTCGCAGCCGAGTTCTTTCAGCGTCTCAATATGCCGCTTGATATCAGGATATCCGATCACCTCGGGAGCCGGGAAAACCGGCAGGTAGACCCCGTCCTCAACGAAGACCACGGTCACTTTGTTATTGGTCAGGGTCAGGCCCATGCTCATACGGAGGGCATCCGAGGCAACAATACTATTGAACGGGGAGCGCCTGATCACGGTGGTCACTTTCTTCACATTATCCCCCTTTCAGTCAGGTCAGGGCCAGAAAACCATCGGCCTTTGCAACCATCACGGCCAGATCATAGTAGCTGCCGAAGTAGATTCCGGTTTTTTTATCGAGCCCTCTTTCCATGGCATCATAGGTGCACAGGGCCACTTCCGCCCCTTTCGCAATTAGCGTCGAAAGACTCTGACAAAGAATATGATACACGCCATCACTCATCAGGAAGATCTGCACCTGATGCCCCATGGCAATCGCCGCTTCGGTGATCTTGAAGAGCGTGCGGGTATTTTCGCTTTCCGGGCTGCTGGTCACCAGGATACAGATCACCCTGGATCCGCCCTCTTTTGTCCCGCTCATTGAAGATTCCCTTCATCCCCGCATGTTTCTCGAACGCCTTCTTCAATCAGGCGCTTGCCGTCCTTATCCAGGGCCCAGCACCTGTATTCCGTCTTCCCCTCTTCACCTATGGAGACGATCAGATAGCTGTATCCATGCCATGCCAGCGCATGGTCCCTCTCCGAGGGAATACAGGGATATCCGGGATGGGAATGGTAAAACCCGATGATCTCAAGTCCCTGATCATCAGCGGCCTTGTCTGCGCCCAGAAATTCCCTCCCATCAATAAGGTAGCGGTCCCGCCCTCCGCCGGCTTCGGCATTCTCCGTGCTGATCAGATCCCACACGATTTTCACCCCGTCCGAACCATGGGCCCGGCCGATGAGAATCCCGCAGCATTCATAAGGGTAACACGCTTTTGCATGCCGGCAAATCCTTTGGATCAGACTGTGATGAATCTCAATCACCGTGGGAGGACCGAATACTCGGGAAGATTCTGCCGTATCCTGTTCCAGCGGGGCCATCATCAAAAGTTCACCCGGCAGAATTCCTCATAATCGATCAAAGACTTGATGGTTGGATGGTCGCCGCACACCGGACAGCCGGGGTCTCTCCGGACCTTGATGCTCTTGAACTCCATATCCAGGGCCTCGTAGGTCAGAAGACGCCCATTCAGCACCTTCCCGATCCCGAGAATGAGCTTCAAAACCTCAGTGGCCTGAATCAACCCGATCAAGCCGGGAAGGACGCCGAGGACACCCGCCTCCTGACAGGAGGCCACCATGCCCGGCGGCGGAGGCTCCCGGAACAGGCAGCGGTAACAGGGGCCTTCACCCGGAACAATGGTCATGGCCTGACCGTGAAACCGGAAAACCGCCCCGTGAGAAAGTGGCTTCCGTGTCAGCACGCAGGCATCATTGACCAGATACCGCGTCGGAAAATTATCGCTTCCATCCACGACCATGTCATAATCCGCCATGATGTCGAGTATATTCTCCGAGGTTGCCCGTTCCTGATAGGTCACCACCTCAATCCCGGGATTCAGGGCGACCAGGGCCTCCTGTTCCGAGACGGCCTTGTTCTTTCCCACGTCTTCGGTGCTGTGAACGATCTGCCGCTGCAGATTGCTGAGTTCCACATGATCCCCGTCCATGATCCCTATATGGCCCACACCCGCTGCAGCAAGATAGTATCCCACCGGGGCACCCAGACCCCCGGCTCCGACCAGGAGGACCCTTGCGCCATTGATCTTTTTCTGACCTTTTCCGCCTACTTCAGGGAGAAGGATATGCCTGCTGTACCGCTTGATTTCTTCCTCATTAAAATCGAACATCCTCGACCCTTTCGTCAGATCCCGGCCTCATCCTTGTCCTGCACCCGGATCCCGGTACTTTTCAGAAACGCGATGGATTTCCGTATCTCGTTTTCGTCCCCTTCCAGACCCAGATCGATCCACCCCTCTTTCCCCCCCACAGACGCACGGAAGATGCTGGTCACAACCTTGAACTCATGCCCAAGATTGTAGATGATCGGCTCCTGGATGAGTTCTTCGGGAAAGGACAGGTGTACGGTTTTCTTAGGCATGTTACAATTCCTTATATAATGACGTATCCCATTTCCCCCCTCACCTCAATCATCTCCCCAAGGGGAGAGGAAGTTCAAACATCCCTTCTCCCCATAGGGGAGAAGGT
>CAKKPE010000091.1 GCA_919901565.1 bacterium | reverse complement strand
GCACTCATTCCCGCGTAGGCGGGAATCCAGGTCTTTCATAGTTTTACTGGATGCCCGCTTTCTCGGGCATGACAAAATTATTTACCATAAGAGACTTTTTCAACAGCCCCACGGACCCTATTTGTCTGCACTTGCGGATGTCAGCTTGCGGATGTCTGCGTTGACATAGCGAAAATATCATGCTACCCTCCTGCGAGGTAAAAAAAGCAGATTGCTGAATCTCGCCGGGATCGTTGATACACGGACGGTTTTTTAGCGAAACGGTGCCGTTTCGGCAGAAGACCCGTCCGATTTCGCGGATGGGGGATCTGATCCGCAGCGGCCCCCCGGGCTGAGTTGCACAGAATAGCTCAGAGCGCATCACAGACCAGGCGTATGCCTCTCCGGAGGAGCGCTGCACAGAAAGGAAGCAAATTCATGATCGAACTCCAAGCCATTCTGCTTGGTATCGTGGAAGGCATTACCGAGTTTCTGCCGATTTCTTCGACTGGGCACCTTATCGTGGTTTCATCATTCATCAATTACCCTGAGGCCTCGCGCGAAACGTTCGAGATCTTCATTCAGCTCGGGGCCATTCTCGCCGTGGCATTGCATTTTGCCGGACCGATCACGGGACTGATACGCCGGGCCGCGTCCGAAGCGAGTGCGCAGGCGCTGATTTTAAAGGTGTTTCTCGCCTTCCTGCCGGCCGCGGTGGTGGGATTCCTTTTCCACAAGGCCATCGAGGCGCACTTGTTCAGGCCCATGGTGGTGGCATCGAGCCTGATCGTCGGCGGGATCATCATTCTGATCGTTGAGCGCCGGCCGCACCGTTTTGAGGTGGATGCCATCGAATCCATGGGATGGCGGCACGCCCTCTGGGTAGGTATAGCGCAGATCTTCTCGATGATCCCCGGCGTGTCGCGTGCCGGGGCAACCATCATCGGAGGGATGCTCTCCGGGATGGATCGGCCGACCGCAACCCAATTCTCGTTCTATCTCTCCCTGCCCACGATGTTCGCTGCAAGCTTCTACAGCCTGTTCAAGGCGCGCCACCTGCTGTCGGTGAGCGACGTCCTGCCTTTCGGGGCGGGATTTGTGGCGGCGTTTATTTCTGCACTGATTGTTGTCCGGGTCTTTATCACGTTTGTCCAGCGGCACAATTTCACCGGCTTCGGGTACTACCGGATCGCGGCCGGGCTGGTTATTGCCATGATCTTTCATTGACCGATCCGCCGCCTTTGCGCAGAGTGTGCGGAATTTTGGAGAAAACATGAATCTTCGCAGACAGATGTTCGCAATAAAAACCGTCAGGATGCTCGAAGAGGAGATGGCCGGGGAAAACCGCCTGCGGCGTGTGCTGGGCCCGGTTTCACTGACAGCGCTCGGCGTGGGGGCGATCATCGGAGCGGGGATTTTCGTACTGACGGGACTCGCCGCGCATGATTACGCCGGCCCGGGCCTGGTGCTCTCCTTCGTAATCGCCGGTCTCGGCTGTGCCTTCGCCGCATTATGCTACGCCGAGTTCGCGTCCATGATTCCGGTGGCAGGCAGCGCCTATACGTACGCTTATGCCACGCTCGGCGAGCTCATGGCGTGGGTCATCGGCTGGGACTTAATTCTCGAATACGGGATGGCGTCGAGCACCGTGGCCTACGGATGGTCCAAGTACTTCCTGCACTTCCTCGAACTGTTCGGTCTGCATATACCGCCGTTTCTGGCGAGCGACCCGTTCAGCACGCCTGGGGCCTGGTTCAACCTGCCGGCTGCCGCCGTGGTCCTCCTGGTTACGGTCGTGCTTGTGATCGGCATCCGAGAAAGCGCTCGATTCAACGCCGCCATAGTCGTCCTGAAACTCGGCGTGGTGCTGTTCGTGATTGTCGCCGGCATACCGCACGTCAACCCGGCGAATTGGCACCCGTTCATGCCCTTTGGCTTGACCGGTGTAGCGAGCGGAGCGGCATACGTTTTCTTTGCTTACATCGGATTCGATTCCGTCTCCACGCATGCCGAAGAAGCGCGCAACCCGCAGCGTGACGTGCCCATCGCCATCATTGGTTCACTCTCGATCTGCACGGTGCTGTACATCGCCGTCTCCGCCGTGCTCACGGGCATGGTCCCGTACACGCAAATCAACATCGACGCTCCACTTGCCGCGGCGTTCGTGCCCTACGGATTGTCGGCGGCGGTATTCATCATCTCTTTGGGCGCTGTAGCCGGGATCACCAGCGTACTGCTGGTGCTGATGCTCAGCCAGCCGCGTGTGTTCTTCGCCATGGCAAGAGACGGGCTCCTGCCGTACGAGTTCTTCGGGACCATTCATCCGCGTTTCCGGACGCCGCATAAGGCCACGATCCTGACGGGGTCCGTCGTAGCCGTTGTGGCAGCGCTCTTTCCGATCCATGCCCTGGCCGAGATGGTCAACATCGGCACACTGTTCGCATTCGTGGTGGTCTGCACGGCCGTCTGGATCATGCGCTACACCAACCCCGGTCAGCGGAGGCCGTTTCGATGTCCCATGGTGCCGCTGGTACCCGCCCTGGGCATTATCTTCAACGTAGGACTGATGTTCTCGCTCGGCTGGCATAACTGGGCGCGTCTTACCATCTGGCTGGGTGTCGGCCTCATCATCTACTTCGGCTACGGCAGGCATCACAGCAGGCTGGCCGGAGCGGCCCGGACAGCGCACAGCGGCCTGAATTCATCGTTCCGCAACTGATCCGTGGTCACCCCTGAGTTTCTTCCGGCTTCGGATTGCGGGAACAGCGGCCGTTGCCGCCGGACCTGTTTCTGATCGCAGAGGAATAAACGTGCGGTTTGTTGAATACGCCTAAGTTACACATGGACGCTGTAAATATGAACTATCCTCAACTATCAAAACACGGGCCTTTGCGGTTCCTGATCCTGTTATTATCGCTCGCTGCTGTGGCGGGCTACCTGACCATATCACAGACCTGGCAACTGGTTGACGAAGAGGAAAATCTCGTCCAGATCAGGATGTTCCTGAGTGGGCAATATCAGGAATTTAAATACATCGCGACGACACCGGCCTATCACGGCGTTATCGCCTTCCTTGCCTGTCTGCTAAACGCCCAGTCCGTAAACTCGCTCCGGCTGATCTCACTGGTGCTCAGCCTGTCAGCAGTGCCCGTATTCTTTTTCGCCGCCCGCCGCCTGGACGAAGCCGAGGCGCCGCTTGCCACCAGCCAGTTTTTCTTCCTGCCGATCCTTCTGCCCTTCTTCTTCCTGCTCTATACCGATGTGCTTTCACTTGGGTTGGTGCTCCTTTCCGTGTACGGCGCACTGACCCATCGCGAGTACTTGGCAGGGGTGGCCGGAATTCTGGCCGTGGCGGTGCGGCAGAACCAGATCGTGTGGCTGCTGTTTGTCTTCCTCCTTGTTTATCTGATTGAAAACGGATATGCCATGAACCGGGAGGCCATCAAGAATCATCTGCGGCGCTGCTGGATATTCCTGATCGGATTTGCCGCCTTTGCCCTGTTTGTTCTACTAAATCACGGCATCGCCATGGGCGACCGGGAAATGCACCCGCCGTTCACGTTCCATCTCGGCAATGTATATTTCTCCCTGTTTTTCTTCCTGATGGTATTTCTTCCCATGCATCTCTTCAATTTCCGTAAGGTGTGTGCATTGGTCCGCCGCAACCCGTGGGTGCTCCCCGCCATGGGTTTACTGCTGGCCATCTACCTGCCTACCTTCAAGAATACCCACCCTTATAATTTTGTTCCCGGATTCCTGCACAACATGGTGTTAAAACTCGCTGAACTGTCATTGTGGACCAGGATCCTGTTCTTCATCCCCATAGGGTACGCCATCCTGTCGATCCTGGTAACGCCGCTCAAACAACCGGCCTTCTATCTGGTCTATCCATTCTGGATATTTACGCTGGTGCCGGCCTGGCTGATCGAGGAACGCTATTACCTGGCGGCATTCAGCCTGTTCCTGCTGTTCCGGGAGCGTCAGAGCCGAGGTATCGAATACACCTCGCTTGTCTACAGCATGGTCATGGGATCGTTCTTTCTGTGGGGCATTTCGCAACGCTGGTTTTTTCTTTGACCGATGCCGCGTAAATTCAAATAGGGCCGCTAAGACTCACCCTCTGTCTTTTCTTTCTGTTTCGCGAATATGCGCGCGAGGATGATGCTCAGTTCGTACAAGGCGATCAGGGGTACCGCCATGATGGTCTGAGTCAGAGGATCCGGAGTAGGGGTCAGGACGCCGGCAGCAATGAAAATGATCAAGATCGCATATTTTCTCTTCTTCGCAAGGCCCACGGAGGTGACCAACCCGATCTTGGCCAGGAGAACAAGTACTAGGGGAAGCTCAAAGACCAGGCCGAAGATCATAATCATCTGCATGGTGAAACTGAGATAGCTGGCAATATTGATGCTGGACTTGAGCGACGGGTCGAAATTGATAAAAAATTCCGTCCCGTAGGGGAGGACAGCATAGTAGCAGAGGCCGGCGCCGAACAGGAACAAGATAGTCCCCATCAGGATGAAGGGAAGAAGGTATTTCCTCTCTTTTGGGAGCATCCCGGGAGCCACGAACACCCAGACTTGGTAAAGAACCACCGGAATGGCAAAGAAGATCCCGGAGTAAACCGAGACCTTGATGTGGATGACAAACGGCTCCATCAGGGAGAAGAACCGGAGGGGATCATCCTTGAGCACTTTCCTGATCGGGGCCTGGAGAAAATCCAGAATGTGGCGACGGTAGATATAGGAGACCACGGTGCCGATGACGATGGCAATGACTATCTTGATCAGCCGGCGGCGAAGCTCTTCCAGATGCCCGGTCACGGGCATCTTTTTATCTTCCAGCATAGACACTCCAGCATTTAGGATTCTGAATCTGCTTGTCTGATCAGCATACCCCGGCTATTCTACTATTTCTTAAGCTAAAGTCAACCAAAGCCTGACGGCCTGACGGCCTATCTGATTTATGGGCAAAAACGCAAAAGGGACGGACCCTTTTGAAGAGGGTCCGTCCCTGAGTGCACAACCCGAATAGACATCCGTATTTACAATTCAAAACTCCCCTGTTATACTCTGGCATGCTTATAGCTGATCACATGGATCGCCCGACAAAAATCCCCCGCCTGCTGCGTGTCACGGCCTGGCTGCTGATACCGGCTGCATTCGGCGTGCTTGCAATCGCCATGGGTCAGGACGCCGGCTGGGATCTGCGCAACTACCATTTCTACAATCCCTATGCATTCCTGCACGGGCGCATGGACTTTGATATGGTGCCGGCACAGGTCGCTAATTTCTACAATCCGCTTCTCTATGTCCCGTTCTATACAATGGTCAGCCATCTCCCGCCCAGGGCGGTCGGATTCCTGCTGGGCGCTGTGCAGGGGCTGAATTTCCCCCTGTTGTTCACGATCGTCCATCACCTGCTGACTCCGCTGCACGGACGCAAAGCAGCGCTCTTCGCTTTTGTGATCGCGCTGGCCGGCGTTCTTGGAGCCGGAAATATTTCCGAAATCGGCACCATGTCCGCCGACAATATCGTGAGCCTCCTGATCCTTGCCTCAATCCTTATCGTACTGGTGAATTCCGGGCAACTCGCCGTTGAGCGCAGGGCAGGCGTTATTGCCGGGGTGGTTGGAGCCGGCGTGATGGCAGGTCTGGCCGCTGGACTGAAACAACCGGCCGTGATCTTCGCTGTGGGCTTATGCGCGGCATTCCTTGCCGTGCCCGCCTCCCCGAAACGGCGGGCACTGTATCTGCTCTGGTTCGGCCTGGGTGTGCTGGCAGGGATCACCATGACCGGCGGATACTGGATGTATAACCTCTGGGTGAAGTTCGGCAACCCCTTCTTTCCCTACTTCAATGACCTGTTCCAATCGCCCATGGCGACCCCGGGGAGTTACCGTGATGAACGCTTTCTGCCGCGCGGGGCTCTCGAAGCCGTCTTCTTCCCGGTGATCTTTGCCAAAGATCCTTTGCATACGGCGGAGATTTATTTTCGTGATCTGCGCATTCCCCTGCTGTATGGCCTTCTCATTTCGCTGGCCCTGCATGCGTTCAACAGACTGCGTGCCCCTGCCGCTGACCGTCACATCGCGCATGGCCCGGTACCGTCAGTTTTCGGCTTCCAGGCGCGATACCTGCTCGCTGCCGGGGTCGTCTCCTATCTTGCATGGCTGAAGCTCTTTGCGATCTACCGGTACATTGTGGTCATCGAAATGCTCGCTCCGCTCGGGATCTGGCTGGTGCTGTCAAGGCTCCTGTCCGACCGCAGGCTCCGCATGGCCGCAGGCTCCATGGCCATGCTGCTCATTCTGGCGGCCACGCGGCCCTGTATCTGGGGGCGGGTGCCATGGAGTGATGACTACTTCGGTGTCACACCGCCTGCGCTCAAGGACCCCGGTCACACCATGGTCCTCATGGCAGGTGTCGACCCTATGGCCTATGTCATCCCCTTCTTCCCGGAGAGCGTCCGCTTTGTGAGAATACAAAGCTATTTCACCGGGCCATCGGACAAACCCAACGGCTATGACCGGCTCATGCATCAACTCGTCGATCAGCAGTCCGGCCCGCTCTACATTCTCTACCGATCCTATGAAGAGAATGCGGCGCGAGCGGCCCTGCGGGCCTATGGCCTGCAATTGCAGGACAGCCATTGTCTGGCCATGCGGCCCCACATCGAAGCCGGGCTCAAGGATCCCCTGCTCTTCTGCCAGGCCATGCGTCAGGAATGGAAAGAGTGAATGGGAGAAGAACCAGATTTTTTAAACCTATCCCGCAAAGAAATGGATCGGCGCCGGAAAGGCGCACAAAAAAAAAGCTCCATGGTCACCCATGGAGCTTTTCGGTTCATAACGTCTATTCAAGACTTACATCTTGATAACTTTGGAGGCCTGAGGACCTTTCTGTCCCTGGGTCACTTCAAAACTGACCTTCTGACCTTCTTCGAGGGTCTTGAATCCTTCATCCTGAATCTCTGAAAAATGGACGAATACGTCGGGACCATCATTCTGCTCGATGAAACCAAAACCCTTACCATCGTTGAACCACTTCACTGTACCTTCTGACATTTTTTCTCCTTTGCCTTTCGGCATTAAAACAGTAAACCAATGTGCAGTTTAACCGGTTACCAAAAAAAAACCTCACAGGTTTGTAAATCTGTGCGGTTTATACTTGTCTGATTTACGATGTTAAATCTGCACAACCCAAACTATGAGGTCTATTAGACCATACGGTTATTCCAATGTCAAGAAGTTTCTTTGAAGTTTCTTTACCTATATTATGCCCCCCAGTTTGTGCCCAACGTGGTCTTCTGTCTCGCTGTCTGCTGTCAAGCGTTCAGCGAGCAGCAAAACCAAAACCTGATCAGAGGGTTCCGCCTGTACAGGCGGAGCCTTTTCCCTGCGGCCCCCTCAGCGTCCCTTCATGGCCTGAGCGATTATTGGTTCGATTATGCCCCGCCTGAGCAGTTCTTCCTTGCGTACCTTGGACAACCTCTTGATTTTACCCTCGACTCTCAGCGCAAGGCCCCTGGCGCCGATCTCCTTCCTGAACACCAGCTGCAACGGGCCTCTGCCACGAAGGTATTTTGCACCTTTGCCGCGGCTTTGCTCATGCTCTGCAAACCGCCGGGATACGTCTGTCGCTATCCCTGTGTACAACGTCCCGTCTCTGCACCGCACCAGGTAGACGCACCAAGGAGTCATCCCCTTCTCCCCGCTTTCTCACGAAAATCCATAGGGATGGACCCTTTTGATTTCCGGGGTTTCATTCAAACTGCGCCTTGAACTCATCCATACCGCATCGGAGCGCCTCGATCTCCCTGCGGAGTTCTTCCACATCCTGCTCCAGCCTGGGGATCTTCTCGTTGTCCGTCCTCACCTGGACCGTGGCCGCCTCCGGGGGCAGGGTCATCTCCTCCACGGTGAGTTCCGGAACTCCCGACAGCAGGTGCATGTACCGCCGCTCCTTCCTTCCGGCCTGCCGGGGGAGCTTCACCACACTGGGCACCTCTCCTCCCATCAGCCCCTGAAGTGTCTCCTCCACCTCATCCAGGCCCCCGAAGCTGCACATCCTCTCGGTGTGCGTCCGGATCTCGCCAGCTGTCTGGGGACCGCGCAGCATGAGCGTGCACAGGACCGCCACCTCCCGGTCCGGAAGATCGAACGTCTCCCTGAATGCATGGCGGTATTTGGGGACACGGCTGCCGGTCTCATGGACCTTCCTGGTCAGCCCCTTCTCCTGCAGGGCATCGAGCCCGCGAACCACGGTTGTCTCCTCGAAGGCCACAACGGGATTGCGGTTCGACTTCTGATTGCAGGCATTGGTCAGGGCATTCAGCGTCATGGGATAGTAATCCGGCGTGGTTATCTCCTTCTCGATCAGACACCCGATAATACGGGCCTCAACATGGTCCAGCACGACATTCATGGATTGCATCCTCTGTCTGTGATTTACCCGGGATCAGGCTCGTACGAACAGCCATATTATTTCCCAAAACGGCCTATGGATAGTGATAAATTACTTCCTATCCGGCGGTATGTCAAATGGAGAGGCAATTCGCTTCCCTCCTTTGCGTTTGCCAAAGCGGACCGCTTATTGTATACTTTGGATCATTGATGATGATGAAAACCCAAACAAGGAGCACTAAATGAATCGATTTTTATCAAGCCTTTTTCTGTTACTCGCTTTATCCGTGATTCCTCTCTCTTCGGCCACAGCCTGCGACGGTGCGAAATGCGGTGAGGGGGATTGCAGTATGCACAAACAGGCCATGGAACAGGAAGGGATAAAAACTGCCTCGGCAGATTCCCTGGAGACGGCACTGGACCCGCTCTGCGGCATGAAGATCAGCAGGGCCGTTGCAGTGGACCAGGTGGAATACAAGGGGAATGTCTATTATTTCTGCATGAAAGAAGAAAAGGATATTTTTCTCAAGGACCCGGAGAAATACCTGAAAAAAGCGGATGATACCAAAGAAACTCCGAAGTAAAGATCCGCTCTGAATTGTGCAGTGAGTTTCAACGGGCCCCGATCACGCCGCCGCCCACGGCAAGGAGACTCAAGGCCAGGACCACCCAGTGAAAGACGCTCATGCGGAAGAAGATCTGGTTCGCGTCCATGTTTTTCATGTCCTTGAAGATCCTCTTGAAGAGGGCCTTCTCCAGGCCGAAGATCAGCAGGGCATAGACCACGTAAACCCCGATCATGAGATCGAGCCAGAGCCCTTGCCAGGTCGGCATGATCACATAGAGCCCCTTCCGGTAGAGATTGTAAAGCCCGGTTATCCCCACAAGGACAATCACCCACTTCACGATTTTTGAGAACCGGTGCTCCACCCCCTGGAACAGGAGCGCCTTTTCCATGGGATCGGTCATGCTGTGGACCATGGGCAAAAGGACCATGGTCACAAAGGCCACCCCGCCGATCCAGACCACCACCCCGATCACATGAATCGCTGCGGAAAGCTTCAGAATAATAACCGGCATCGTTTGATACCTCCTTTGCCTGTTCCATCATTTACGTGCCACTAATTTATTTGTCAAATTGGGAAGGTTTTTGAAAAGCCTGTCAAAGATCTGGATGGTAGAAATTTTCATTTAGTCAAGGAGTTCAGAGAGGGATTTTCTCTTGGTCGTTCGGACCTTTTTGTGGTCTTCCTCAGATTGGTCGAGAAGTTTGAGGAACTCCGCGCGATAAAGCCCGGCGGCATCACAGAACGCTTCAAAGGTCTCTTTGTTGATCTCCAAGTGAATACTCTTAGGCGTTTCTTTGGTGATGGTTGCATTAAGTTTGCTGCTCATGGTTATGTCTCGCTATATTAAAGAATTATTTTAATATATCTTCTAAGACTGGTGACTGTCAAGGTTTTTGTTGAACTCGAAAATCGGTTATTCCCCTCATCCTCCCCACTCCCCTTTTCAGGAGGTCAGGAGAGGGTGAAAATGTTGCATTGCAATCCCAGGGACATTACTGTTGACTTATGACCTGCAGAAGTGGTAAAAAAAGGCTTAAATCCACGGCGTTTCCTGCCGCTTGTTTTATGAGAGCGGGGAGTGCCCAGTGCCCAGGTCAGTGCCCAGTGTCAGGTCTACACATTTCACGTGTTTTGAACCGGAGGGAGATATAGACAATTAGAACACAAATATTCAAGTAAAGGTTATGGCACGCCCATTTATTAAGGGAGATGAGCACTTGGGGACTTTTGGGGGACATAAAATTATAAAATTATCCCCATCTTAAAGATAGAAACTTGTAATTTTATGTCCCCCAATGACAATGACTCCGCTATGGAGGTGAAAAGTGAATAAAGAACAGGCTCTTGTTGCTTTTGAAAAATATAAAATCCGCAGATTATATGACGAACAGAAGGCGATGTGGTATTTCTCTGTTATCGATGTCGTAGCCGCTTTGACTGACAGTGTTAATCCACGGGATTATTGGTTCAAGATGAAGATTCGTGTAAAAACCGAGGACGGGCTTGAACTGTCGACAATTTGTCGACAGTTGAAAATGAAAGCACCTGACGGCAAAATGAGGGAAACCGATTGTGCAGATGTTCAGGGATTGTTGAGGATTATCCAATCCATTCCTTCGCCCAAAGCAGAACCCTTCAAGCAATGGCTCGCCAAAGTGGGTTATGAGCGCATTCAGGACATGAGCGATCCGGCACGATCACTTGACCGCGCACGGGAATACTGGAAACAGCACGGCAGAAGCGAGAAATGGATTCAGCAGAGGATGATGGGGCAGGAGACCCGCAACAAACTCACCGATTACTGGAGTGAACATGAGATTAAAGGTGAAGACGAATACGCCATTCTGACCAATATAATCCATCAGGAATGGAGCGGTGTTTCGGTCAAAAAGCACAAGGGAATAAAAGGACTCGAGACGCAGAATCTGCGCGACCACATGAGCGAGGCGGAGCTGATTTTTTCCGCCCTTGCTGAACTTTCTACACGTCAGATTGCTGAGAGCGTTGAGGCAACCGGCATGGTTGAAAATGCCGACGCAGGTAAAAAAGGCGGGAAAATCGCAAAAAGAGCACGTATTGAACTGGAGCAGAAAACAGGAAAGAAAGTGGTAACTGGTGAAAATTTCCTGCCTCCGGCAAGTTCGAAAAAGAAATTAAAGGGGCATTCTGATGAACACTGATAAATTTGTCCCCATTCTCTCACTCTTATCCCCAGCAGAAAGGCAACAGAGATTTATTTTGGAGACAAGCTAATAGAGGCAAAAAAATAAATCTGTCCTCTTTCTCTCCTTGATTTAAAATTGCCCGGCCTATTCCGCGTCCTGCAGCAGTTCCCATGGACAATCGGCATCCGGGGGGTATTTGGGATTGTCCAGAATGAATCCGGCCCGACCCCATATATTTCTGTTCCGGAAGGTGTAAAAGACAGGATAGCTCCTGATATCGCATGGTGCATCAGCCCCCACCTTCGCACATTCTTCCTGGCTCTCCACATTATAGTCCACCTGGTTTTTAATGGTGGACCCGGTCATCAGCCATTGGAAAACCGCGTTGTCATGTATCCAGAAGTCATTTGCATCCAATATCGCTACCTTCGCATAGTCACCGTAGCCTAACTGTATGTCGCCCAGAATATAGGCCCTGTAAAGTGTGCCCGCCGGAACCGTATAGGGATCAAAAGTATAATCCTGGGGCGATGCAGGCATGGGACTGCCGGATGGGGAGACCTTCAGATAGGCATCGCTTAAATCATGGGCATAGACATCCCATTCATCCGCAATGCCGTTTTGGTTTGTGTCGACCTGTGCTATGGCCTCGGCACTCCCTGCATCATACCAGGTTCCGTTCAGGCATATCTTGTCCATATTGTTAAACAGATCCACGGGCGTGGGCTCGCTGATATCCTTGAATCCGACGGCCACGGCTCCGTCTTCATTCCCGAGTTTACCATTGTAGACGATCTGCAGATAAACATCTGTGGCATAGAGGGGGATGGCGGGGTTAAGATCAAAGGTCAGATCCAGAGATGTGTTTCTCGGAATGGATCGGATTCCGTTTGATTCCTGGACCACGATATAATAAAAGTCTTCTGTAGTTAAGACAGCCTTGGATTGGAATGGATCTTCCAATGCAAGCCGGTATTTGACGACGAGTTCGATGCTGCCGTCAGGCATCTCTTCATTATTGGGTGTATTGTTCCGGGCCTGGAGGGTGATGGTTGTAAATCCCAAGTTCGGGTCGTCTGTAGTTGCATAGACCCCGGAATCAGGGAGACTGATTTCAATGCTCCCACGGAAAAAATAATTGAGAAGACCGGCAGAGTAACCCACGGCACGGGGAAGGAGAAGGGAAGCGTAGTCTTTATAAACATTATCGTCCAGTACAGGTATTTTAGGAAGTGTAAAGCTGAGTAATGGATATTGTTGTCTCCAATAATCAAGGTAATCTACGGCGGCAAGAAGATATCCCTGACCTTCATTGGTCTCACCACAACAGTTTTTAAGATAATACTGTCTTGGATAGGTAGTGTTCCAGAGATTATTAGTAATCGTTCTTTCAACAATAGGCGTTTGTTGAGTTATTTGAGGATATGGGAAATCCGAATTGATTATTGTATCTTCACTGAAAAAGTTTGCATTGGTATATTCTGATAATCCAATATCGGATCTAACCGCAATATTAGGATCAGGATTATCTCCATCATATTGATTTGTATCTATTAGGGATGCGATATTGTTTATTGTACCGCCAAAATAATCGGCACTTGTCGGTGTCGGCACACCATTTTGATTAATGAACGACTCTGCATAATTCTCATAATTATAAAACAGGTGGCCATCGTCTCTCGTGTGGGAAGGAGTCAATCCCATTCTTAGTTGAAATTCCGTAGCGGCTCCCATCTTCATTAGGC
>CAKKPE010000090.1 GCA_919901565.1 bacterium | reverse complement strand
CTACTCCGGTCGAGGTAGAGCCCCCTTAAACCTGTCATCAGTAGCAGTAATCTATCGTTTTATCAGGTGGCCGGAGGGGCGATCCGACCCAATCGGCGACGAGCCGAAATTTTCAGAGAAGGAGATAGATCGGATGTGTAAGTTCGGCCCGCGTGGGCTCGGAGATCTGCTGCGTAAACACCGTGCTCTGCACCGTCAAGAGCCCTATCTGCATAGGAGTAAATGAGGGACATAGAGCCTGTCTAAAAACTAAAGTGCAGATAATTTTCTTAAAATCATTACCCACTGCGAGCCAATAGATTAGACTTGGGTACGACTCATGAACCACTTTAGGAAAAATAAAAGACCTTATCCTCCACTTCTGAAATTGACCTTTAGTTTTTAGACAGGCTCTGGGTCCCTAACTCTAACTATATCTTCTTGCGAAACTCCGAAGTGTAACCATTTTGTAAACGGTTACTAATTTGGGGAGGGAATGGATTTGGACGAACAAAAAAGGACGAGACACCCCAGAAACTTGTCCTGGACAGCTACGCTTATACTTGTGCTATCTTTGCCTGTTATTGCTTTCTTTCTGAGTAAGCCTCTCCCCATTGTCAAGACAGAAAAAGATAGAGGAGGCAGAATACTTTGGGAGAAAAGCTATGGAGGCGGGATCGGGACATGCGGTCAGCAAACCTTTGATCGTGGTTATATTATTGCAGGATACACATTCTCATATGGCAAGGGGAAAGGAGACGTTTATCTCATTAAGACAGATGAAAATGGCAACGTACGCTGGGAGAAAACCTTTGGCGGAGCCAAATGGGATAAGGCCAACTCCGTTCAACAGACCACCGATGGTGGTTACATTCTTGCTGGTGAAACGGATTCCTACGGTGCAAGAAAAATGTTGGGGGAAAGCGACGTGTACCTCATCAAGACAGATCAAAATGGTAATGCAATCTGGGAGAGAACCTTTGGCGGAAGAGGAGATGATGCAGCCTACTCCGTTCAACAGACTACCGATGGTGGCTACATTCTCGCTGGCAAAACGGATTCCTACGGTGCAGGGGAAAGCGATGTTTACCTCATCAGGACGGATGAAAACGGTAATGCAATCTGGCAGAAAACCTTTGGCGGGAAAGAAGACGATAAAGCTTCTTCCATTCTGCAGACTGCCGAAGGTGGTTACATCCTTGTTGGCCAAAGGGATTTCTACGGTTCGTTGAGAGGAGATGTTTACCTCATCAAGACAGATGAAAATGGCAACGTACTTTGGGAAAAAATCTATGGTACAGCGAAACAAGAAGGAGGTGTTTCGATAAGAGAGACTTCTGACGGGGGGTATATTATTCTGGGACACCGAGTACCCGGTTCGTTGGAACAAGATATTATGTTAATAAAGACGAATAGAACCGGTGAAGTTCTTTGGGAAAAGACTTATCACAAGGCGCAATACAACATAGGTTCCTCAGTGCTGCAGACAAAGGACGACGGATACATCATTGTCGGATCTACGCTACTTCCCGGCTACGATGTTGTTTTGGTAATCAAGACTGATAAAAACGGAAATATGGATTGGGCAAAAATATTCGGAGATACGAATTGGGGGGGGGAAGGCCTCTGGGTTCAAGAAACCGCTAAGGGCGAATATATTATTGGAGGAGCCAAAGCTCAAGCGGATGATAATTCGAAACTCGATGTTTATCTTGCTAAGATAAAATGAAAAGATTTTATAAATTAGCATTTAGGTAAACCCCCGGCTCTGCCGGGGGACTCGCAGAGTTTGACATTTCCGGGAGTATGAATTTCATGACCCACGAATATGAATCTTGTGCCCCATCGGGGTCTTGTTTTGGTTTTAACCGATTGCGATTAGGCCCCTTTGAGGGGCCAGCAATCGTAATACCTCCGGCTTTGTTGGAGGATATTTATTCACGTTTCAAGAGCAGGCACCGGACGTTGTCATTCGCCTACAGAACTAGCTGGTGTGGCAACATCTGACCGATAGGGATAGCTGGATGATGAATGTTACACGGCTCGGTTTAATCTTCAATTTCATCGGCACTTTGGTGATCGCCGCTGCGGGGTACTTTGGGCTCACCGCCGGCTTCGGCGGGCCGATTGTTTGGTCCAGTACGCTGTGGGCGATCGCGTGGTGGATCGGGTGGCTTCTGTTCGCCATAGGGTTCGTTTTACAGTGGTTCGCCGTGCGCGACCGATAGTGCCAGAGGGAAGGCTGTCTATCAGGTGGCTGAATCCTGTGGCGCCTGAGCGGTGTCTTTTGGTTCGCCTTGTCCATATATAGGAAAATGGGGACAAGAAAAACGCGTAACTTTCGGGACGTTCTTACTTACGTTGCATAACACTTGACAGCGCTGTAGTACAAACCCGCTGGACGGTTCCCAGAAACGCTATTGGAATTCCAGATTTACAGAATATTTTTCTGAAGCAGAGAAACCGAGAGGCTTTGGGGCATCTTCATTTCTTGCTCAATACGGCAATGACAAAAGCCGGACGCACAGCTTCACCTCTCCATTCGCTCAAGAGCCGGCAGGCGCTCGCTTAAATTGGAGGTGAAACATGGGAGACCCATGACGGGAAAGGAATTGGATTGTCTCTACATAGGCATCACAAGCGGGCAGAGACAACGGATTAAAGATCTTCCTCATCCGGCAGCAACAAAAATCCTTCTTTATTTGCAGCCGCTCTCAGTTTTCGGTCCAGACAGACAAAGCCGTGCCTTTTAGGGCTTTTTTCAGCCCATAGCAGAGCAGATGCCAATTGCAGGGAATCAGCCGCACGCAGAGGGAATGATCGCTGAAGAGTCCCAGAAGATCATCTTCCTTCCTCACGATCTTCCAACAAGGTTTTAAGTGCCGAGCCCTTTTTATCCTTGGGTCTGGGGAGGTTCCAGAAGTCCTTCGGCAATTTGCCGGTACCGACACTCGCCATCCCTGCTCGTTCCAGTGTCAGAATGTGAGCGGAAATCTCGGTGTCACCCCGATCAAGCGGGATGATCTTTGCCACGGGTTTTCCCCTTTCAGTGACAAGCACCTCTTCACCGGCTTTTACTCTTGCCAGAAATTGACTCAGTGAAGCCTTCAATTTTGAAATCGTGGCGGTCTTCATAATCATGTCCTCCATATCCTAATACATATGACCAATATAGTCTATTTAAAATGACTCATCAAGCTTTAGATGTTTCACAACATGGGGCGCAGATATCGATAATAGTATTTCAGCCGGGATTTGACAAGCTGCAGTTTGCATTCCTGATGGCGATCCACCGATAAAACTTGTATCGGACACGTCCACAGGCTATAATGCAGATCAGTCAAGGACCATACCGTGTATTTTTAGGCGATCGGTCCGTGATCTGTTGTCGGAGAGAAGATGGCCGAGTGCTGCTGTAATCCACAAAAAGATCAACATGGGACATGCTGTACGCCCATGCCTGGTTGGGTTCTGGGCGCCCTGAAGACGCCGGCAGGAGAGGTCTGCCGTGTTTCTACGGAATGGTCCTGGCCGGACCAGTGGGGGAGAATCAAGTCACGGATCAGCGCCTTCCGGATGAAATACCCGGTGGGACCCGGCCTCTATGCAGTTGGCGAGCCGGGCCCGGAGTCAGACGTGATGGTCACGGCCAATTACAAGTTGAGTTTTGATATCCTGCGCGGGGCTTTAAAAGGGCTGAATGCCTGGATTCTGGTTCTGGATACCATGGGAATCAATGTCTGGTGTGCGGCGGGCAAGGGGACCTTCGGCACCGGGGAACTCATCCGGCGGATCCGGGAGACTCAACTCGACAGGATCGTCAATCACAAGAGGGTGATTGTTCCGCAGCTCGGGGCCGTGGGCGTATCGGCCCATGAGGTTAGGGAAGAAAGCGGGTTCAGTGTCCATTTCGGCCCGGTCTATGCAAGGGACATTCCTGCCTATATCCATTCCGATTATACCGCATCCCCCGGGATGCGAAGCATACGTTTCAGCCTCATGGACCGATTGGTGCTTACGCCCATGGAGGTCCTGCCGGCCATGAAGAATTATTTCATTTATGCCCTGTTGATATTGGTCATCTTCGGTCTTCAGCCCGGCGCCATCGGGTGGGAAAAGGTCTGGGCCGGTGGATCTCCCTTTCTGCTTCTGGGGCTGGTCTCGGTCTTTGCCGGGGCCTTTGCCACGCCTCTTCTTCTCCATTTTATCCCCTCACGCTCCTTCGGCATCAAAGGGTGGATCGCCGGGGTGATCCTGATTTTTCCGGCACTCGGTTTGATGCATTGGCCGCAGACAGGCCATGGGCTTTTGATTCTCTTCTCCTGTCTTTTCTTTCCCGCGGTCAGCTCCTATCTGGCCTTGCAATTCACCGGGTCCACGCCGTTTACCGGCAGGTCAGGTGTGGAAAAAGAATTGAAGATTGCAGTTCCGCTGTACGGGGCGGCACTGGCCGCCTCTTTTGCCGTGCTCATCCTGTTCAAACTCAAAGAATGGGGAATCGTATGAAGTATCTTCGGAATGTGACGACCCTGACCTATGATGCCGGCAAGTGCGCAGGATGCGAAAGGTGTGTGGAGGTCTGCCCGCACGGGGTATTCGTCATGCAGGACGGCAAGGCATCGGTGACGGACCGGGACCGATGCATGGAATGCGGGGCCTGCGCAAATAACTGCGAGTTTGGTGCGCTGAATGTCCGGTATGGCGTGGGCTGCGCCTCCGCAATCATCAACAGCATGATCAAAGGGGGCGAGCCTTCCTGTGACTGCAGTGGTCCGAACCAGGGCTCGTGCTGTCAATGACCAGGTCAAGAACCTGCTCTCCTGAACGCCGATCCATGCTCACCGTACCCCCTTGTGCAATTGCGGGCTTTCTCGAGCTGCGGTATATTATGAAAAATATTTCTGTTTATGTGATATGCGTCACAGAATAAGTAGTTAATCTGGATATAATAATATTCAGATAAAATTTATTATCCATCCAAGTCTTTGCAAATATAAAGGGTTCAGAATAAAGGGAGGAAATTGCCATGTCAGGATCAAAAAAGCCGGATGAGATCAAAACCCCGTTTCTTGACGAGTTGGAGAAAGGCCCATGGCCGAGCTTCGTGAAGGATCTGAAAAATCTTTCGAAGAAAAAGCCTGCGGTGAAACAGCTTTTGCAGCAAGTGGAGCAGTCTTATGAAAAGCGCATCAACTACTGGACGGGAACGGTGATCAACATGGACGGCTACGGCGGGGGGGTGATCGCCCGCTATTCAGATCTTGGCGACAAATTTCCAGAAGCCGCCCAATTCCACACGATCCGCATTATCGAACCTTCGGGCTGGATCTATTCCACGGCGGCCCTTCGGGAACTCTGCGACATCAGCGAGAAGCACAGCGCTGGGATCCTCCAGTTCCACGGCATGACCGGCGATATCCTGATGCTCGGCTCCAACAACGAGCAGACCTTCGAGGCCGGGGAGGCGCTCATGGAAAAAGGCTGGGACATCGGCGGCTCCGGACCTGCATTGAGAACCCTGGCCTGTTGCGTGGGCCCGGCCCGCTGCGAGATGTCCTGCTTCGATACCCTGGGGCTGACCAAATATCTGACCGACACCTTTATCAGCGAACTCCACCGCCCCGAACTCCCATACAAGTACAAATTCAAAATTTCCGGCTGTGCCAACGACTGCGCCTGTTCCATACAGCGTTCGGACATGCCCATCATCGGGACCTGGCGTGACAAAATCCAGGTGAACCAGGAAGAAGTGGGCAAGTTTATTGACAAGCGGGGCAAGGGGTTTGTCACTGAGAATGTAATCAAGCGGTGTCCGACTCAGTGCATGACCCTTAAGGACCGGAGCATAGAGATAGATGATGCAAACTGCGTCCACTGCATGCACTGTATCAATGTGATGCATAAGGCCCTCGCCCCCGGCAAGGACCGGGGCGTGACCATCCTGCTCGGCGGCAAGCGCACACTCAAGGTTGGGGATACCATGGGCTCCGTTCTGGTTCCCTTCATGAAGATGGAGACCAAGGAGGATTGGGAGAAGCTGACCGACCTGGTGCGGCGCATCTGGGAATTCTGGGGGGACAATGGGCTGGAGCACGAACGGGTGGGCGAGTTTATCGACCGTATCGGGCTCGGCACATTTGTCGAGGCCGTCGGCCTTGAGCCGGACCCTCGGATGGTGAGACAGCCGCGGAGCAACCCGTATATCAAATTCGAAGAGTATACGCGGCCGCGCATGGCAGGAGAATCTAAGAAAATGCCTTCCGTGATGGACAAGGAGCTGGAAGATAAGGAAAAAACCTTTTAAGGTAGGAGGATGCTGCAATGTCGGATACAAAAAAGAAACAGAAGGCCCCCAGGGACAACGGGGCGCCGGATTATAAGAAGTATCTCCACCCGTTAATGGCAAAGAATTACGGGAAATGGAAATATCACGAGCCGATCCGCCCCGGGGTCTTTGTGCACGTGGCTGAGAGCGGGGATTCCCTCTATACGGTCCGGGCGGGTTCACCCCGCACTATGAGCGTGGACACGGTCAGAAAGGTCTGTACGATTGCGGACAAGTATTGCCAGGGGCATCTGCGTTTCACAAGCCGGTGCAATATCGAGTTTCTGCTCTCGAAGAAAGAGGATATTGAGCCGTTGATCAAGGAGATCCATGACGTTCTCGGGTTCCCTGTCGGGGGGACAGGACCGTCGATTTCCAATATCCTCCACACACAGGGATGGCTGCACTGCAATCTCCCCGGCACCGATGCCGCCGGTGCGGTCAAGGCCCTCATGGACGTGCTCTACGAGGATTTTGTCAACGAACGTTTTCCCCAGCGGGTGAAGATCTCCACGTCCTGCTGCCAGATCAACTGCGGAGGCCAGGCCGATATCGCCATCAATCTGCAGCACCACAAGCCTCCCAAAATCAATCATCAGAAAATGCAGATCTGCGAACTCCCCAAGGTGGTGGCCATCTGCCCCGTCGCGGCCATACGCCCCATCAAGAAGGATGGAAAGGATAGCCTGGAGGTGATCGAGGAGAAATGTATGTATTGCGGGGCGTGCCACGGGCAGTGCCCGAGTATGGAGATCCGGGACCCGGACACGGATACCCTCTCCATCTGGGTGGGCGGCAAGGCATCCAGCACACGCAACGGCCCGTCCTTCATGAAGCTTGCGACTTACGGAATTCCCAACAACCCGCCGCGCTGGCCTGAGGTGGCAGTAGCGGTCCGCAAGATCCTGGACGCGTATAGAAATAGTGCGAAACCTTACGAGCGCATCGGCGAGTGGATAGACCGGATCGGCTGGAAACGCTTTTTCGATGTCACCGGCTTCCCCTTCACCAAATACCATATCGACAGTTACCGTTTCGCCCGCACCACCTTCAATAACTCAACCCAAGTGCGGCTATAGGGGGTGAAAGATGATCGAGACAAAAGCAGCATTAGGGGCTTCTGTACAGATGGATGTGATTAAACTCAAAACCGTATCTCCGTCCGACATGGTCGTGAACAGCGGGGAAAGTTGGAAATGTCCGGTCTATGTCCGGCATATGCCTCCATGCCGGAACGAGTGTCCGAGCAGCGAGGATATACGGGGCTACCTGACCGTTGTGGCACAGGCGGAATACCAGAAGAAGAGCCCTGAAGAAGCGCTGGACGAGGCCTGGCACATTTTGACGGACAAGAATCCCATGCCCGCCACGCACGGGCGGATCTGTCCCCATCCCTGCGAGGATGGATGCAACCGCAAGAACAAGGCCGACGGTCCCGTGGCCATCAACAACTTTGAGCGGGTGGTCGGAGACCACGGTCTCGAACGCGGGCTCAAGTTCAAGAAACTGACCGACAAGGTGAGAACGGAACGGGTGGCCGTGATCGGGTCGGGCCCATCCGGACTCTCCTCGGCCTATCAATTAGCCCGCCGGGGTTACCCGGTCACGATCTTCGAGGCCTTTGATAAGCCCGGCGGCATGCTGCGCTACGGGATACCCTCCTACCGACTTCCGGAGAAGGTTCTGGACGGGGAGATCAAGAACATCCTGGATCTGGGCGTGGAACTACGCTGCAACACCAGGGTCGGTGCGGATATCCCTTTTGAGGATCTGCGTAAAAAATATAACGCCGTCTATGTGGCTGTCGGAGCCCACCGGGGAGCAAAGTTGAATGTCCAGGGTGAGGACGCGGCTGGTGTCTATACGGCGGCGGACTATCTGAACCGGATCAACTCCGGCGCCAAAGTGGATCTCGGCAATAAGGTGGTGGTGGGCGGCGGCGGGGACAGCGCCATCGATGCGGCCCGAGTCTCCCTCAGAATGGCCCATTCAAAAACAGGAGATTCAAAGCAGTTTGATACGGAGTCGGCTCAGACCGTCCTGGACTCGGCACGCGTTTCCAAGCGTTTAAGCCACGCCGAGGTAGCCATTCTCTACCGGCGTACCCGCGCCGAGATGCCGGCCATCGGCCATGAGATCGTAGAAGCGGAAAAGGAAGGGGTGCGTATCGAGTTCCTGGCCGCTCCCATAGAGATCCTGACCCAAGACGGACGCGTGGCCGGGATCAAATGCATCCGCATGGAACTGGGCGAGCCCGACAAGTCCGGACGGCGCCGTCCTATTCCTGTACAGGGCTCGGAATTCACCATAGAGGCCACGGCCGTGATCTCAGGTATCGGCCAGCAGCCCGATCTTGCGGGCGGCCTTGTGGAACTGGCCAACCAGTGGGGATGGATCGATATCAAGAACAACCGGCAGACCGGGCTCGTTGGGGTCTTTGCCGGAGGCGATGTGCTGGGCCTGGGGATCTCCTCGCGTTCAGTGGGTGAAGGCCGCAAGGCCGCTCAGGCCATAGAGGCCTATCTCAACGGCCGGGAATATAAGCCCCTGCCTATGATCCGGCCCATAAAAGAGACCAATCTTCGCTTTGACTACTACAAGGACTCTCCGAGGCACGAGAAGAAAAGCCTTCCCGCAGAGGAGAGGATCAGGGGGTTTCAGGAAATCTATCAGAGGCTGACCATGGACGAGGCCGTTGCCGAAGCAAAGCGGTGCATGAGCTGCGGTTTGTGTTTCAACTGCGATCAGTGCCGCATCTACTGTCCGAGGGAGGCCGTCAGCAGGGACCTCGCCCGGCCAGTGGGCCAGGTCATGTTCACGGATTACACAAAGTGCAACGGCTGTCACATCTGTTCCATGGCCTGTCCCTGCGGCTATATCGAGATGGGCATGGGATTATAGCGAGTTCCCCTGCTCAGCCCTCCTCTTTCGTCATTGTCCGGCCTGCCCTCGGTTTACCGGGGCTCGACCGGACAATCCAGTCTTTTTGTCTGGCCCCGATCAAGAGCCCATTCCCCAAATGGGCCGTTGTCCTTTCATATCCTCTCCCCGTGGGGAGAGGATGCAGGTGAGGGGGCTTTCCCACATCCAACCATTTTAGTACTTTCTTCTTGACCTTGCCGCGTTTTAAGGTGTATATGAAATTTTAATGAGAGGCAATTAGGGACGGACCCTATTTGATTCTCCGGCAGTTAGGGATGTCGTAGGAAATGTAATGCCAAAGACGCGGAACAGCCTTTGTATTTAAAGAAATGAGTGATGCATGGAAAAATTCCTATTAGACAAAAGCAACGCTGTTCTTGTCATCGTTGACATTCAGGACAAACTGGCTGCTGTGATGAAACATAAACAGCAGGTGACCGACAATTGTCTGCATCTCATAGAAGCTGCAAAGCTTCTCAATATCCCCATCGTCGTCACCGAACAATATCCAAAAGGACTCGGTCCCACAATCCATGAAATAAGAGATGCCCTCCCGAATTATGAGCCGTTCGAAAAAATGACATTTGACGGCTGCGGAGGAAACGGCTTTCTGGAAAAGATCGCCTCGTTGAACAGGAAGCAGATGATCCTCACAGGCATGGAGACGCATATCTGCGTGCTTCAGACGTGCCTCGGACTTTTGCAGAAGGGATATTTCGTTCATCTTGTCGGCAACGCGGTCTGTTCACGGGGAAAGGATGATTATCTTGCCGGCAGAGAATGGATGCGCGATGCAGGAGCTGTTATCACATGCACGGAAACGGCTCTATTCCAATTGATCGAGAAGGCAGGGACGCCGGAGTTCAAGGCAATATCCAAGAGGATCAAGTAGGTAGGAAATTAAGGACAACCTCCTTAATATGGTCGAAGCGGGAGACTTTGGAAAAACAGGTATTTCTCATGTCCTGGGGAACAAATAGGGACCATTTAAATAACGGTCGCTGTCCCCAATTTTTTGCTGCTTGGTGTTTGAGAGAGGTTACCTCGGTATCATCTGAGCTGAACAGTCGTAATTGCTCTTTGAGTTCGTTGTCTCGTTTAGCGATCTCCCTCAGGGTGCTATCCAGTTCTTCGGGGGGGACGTTCTTTTGTTCAAGTATATTGAAAAAGCTTGTGAGCGCAGTACGCGTCATTCCCAGTTCTATAAGATATTTGGCGGTCTCTTCTGAGACTCCTGGGGCGTTTGTTTCTATTTCGGTTAGCGCACGTTTTTCGGCCTCTGCTTTCCATCTGCGCAGGGTATGGGCCGTGTAACGTTCTTCATCATCGTCTATGAGCTTTGCACAACCTTGACAAAGCCAGATACCATTTTCTATTGATTTGCGTTCCTCAGAGGACATGGTTTCATCGTATCGAGGACCTTTAGGTGCCGCTGCATTTATATGGGCCGCTACACCAATGTTTACACTCTTGTTTGAATCACTGTGAGGCCCACTCGTTGTCTTACAACATTCTGGGTTTGAACATTGCGTGCCTACTCGATTTGCAAGAGTTCTTTTCGTTTTGTAATTGAACTCGTCGCGGTTGTTTTTCTCGTTCATTCCTTTTTCCGAAGAATGTATGGGTTATGATTATAGCGTCATAACATATCCCCTGTTCTTAATAGACGGGAAAATAGGGACAGCGCCCATTTATCTTTCTATCTTTAGGTTTCATATGGGTAAAATAAAAGGGACGGTTCTATTTAAATTAGTAAACTACCCCGCCCTTTCAGGCGGGGTATTCAAATGCTATCTTTCGTTCGTAAATTAGGTTTGCGTTTGGGGGTCGGACCACAGGAACTGTTTGAAGTGAAAGGATTATAAGGATTATAGTGTAGAAATGCGGTTCATTCTCGGCCTCAGAATCAGTATTTCGGGTCCGAAATGGTGAGACAAGGATTCAACGATGGCCAGAGCGAATAGGCACTACCTGCGCCCGCCCATCGCCCCACGGAAAAACATTGACATTATGTAGCCGAATGGCTACAATGCATTATGTTGGAGATTCGTAAAACCGATACGTTCGCCCAGTGGCTTGATGGGCTGCGTAATATTCATGCACGCGCGCGTGTGCAGGTCAGGGTCGAGCGCCTTGCAGCAGGGAACCCAGGGGATGTTAGGCCGGTTGGTGAGGGCGTCTCCGAATTGCGAATCGATTACGGCCCTGGTTACCGCGTGTATTTCACAAGGCGCGGGCGCACAGTAATAATTTTGCTGGCCGGCGGCGACAAACGCACACAGGCCGCCGACATTAAGACTGCATTGCGCCTCGCACGCAACCTATAGGAGCGAACGATGAAAAAAACAACCACCACTCGCTACGATGTCGCAGAGCACCTCCGAACCCCGGAGGAAATGGCAGCTTATCTTGAGGCTTGTCTTGAGGCGGCCAACGGCGATGCAGCGTTCATTGCAAAAGCGCTGGGCGATATCGCCCGTGCCAAGGGCATGGCACAGGTCGCGCGTGATGCCGGCCTGTCTCGTGAAAGTCTTTACAAGGCGCTCTCCGGCGAGCGCAGTCCCGATTTCGACACCATCCTCAAGGTGCTGGACGCACTAGGCCTGAAGTTGCATGCAGAAGTGTCCCATGGCTGATTCCGTGATCCAACCAGTCGTTCAACAACGACTTAAAAGGTCTGCATAGATATGTTCTAACCTGTCGTCCGAGAGGGACGCGGCGAAAAAGCTGCTACGCCCCTCCGGCCAGATCACTTCCTCAGTTCTGGCTCGGTCTGCAGAATGATTATGACCTGGATATTGCAGAACAGGAATTGGGTGATCGTATAGAACGGGAAGTAAAATCTTTTGCAAAGGCCGTATAACCATGGGGTCGACCGGGGATCGGCCGCCGCCGAGAAGGCGAAGTTCCTCGGCGATAGATGGGCGATCTCCCTCACTGTCGTTTCTGTGCGCTGCGTTACAGTCTGAATATCTCCGCGAGGTATTTCTTCAGTTCCTGCCATGATTTCTTGTCGGCATCCTTATCAAAAGCAAAGCAGAAGACCAACGGGAGTTAGCCCGCGGGTATCTATTCCAGCCTTTTTTTAAATCTGAAGGAGCTTGTTGAAATCACGGTGAGGCCGAAGAGAAGGAGCGGCAGCATGGACGGCCAGAGGAGAGGGAATTAGGGACGGACCCTGTTTGATTCTCAAAAAGAGAGTGATAGCTAAGAGTGAGAAAAGGGATGGGATCACAACGCAACGATGTCCCTAAGGTTGGCTCGCGCTCCAGTCATCGATTTTCAGGCTCTTTATCTGCTTAAACTCTTTTTTATTGTTGGTGACCAGGGTCGCACCGAGCGAGAGCGCGTGAGCGCCGATCAGCATATCCATGGCCCCAATCGGTTTCCCTGCTTTTTCGAGAACGGCCCTGATGCTGCCGTATTCCGCAGCCGCCTTTTCATCGAAGTCGGCGACTTCGAGGGGCAGGATAAACTCATCGAGGGCCTGACGATTCTTTTCGACGTGTTGGCTCTTCGACACTCCATAGCGAAGTTCCGCAAGGGTTATGGAGGAAATGCCGATGTCTCCGACGGTATGGGTCTTGAAATGTTTGAGCACTTGGGAGGGTTTCTGTTTGATGAGGTAAATGCAGATATTCGTATCCAGCATATATTTCATCAAAAGTCCTCCCGCTTTTGAGCCTTGGGCTGCTTTCGCGCGGCCATGAAGTCGCCGGAGAACTTGTCGAGGCTCTGGATCATGGTGTCCCAGGAATTCTTTACCGGGAGCAGCACCACAGCATTCCCGGATTTTTTGACGAACACGTGGTCGTCGTCGAACCGGAATTCCTTGGGCAGACGAACAGCCTGACTTTGGCCATTCTGGAACAGTTTCGCGGTTTTCATAGCGCACCTCCTGAGAGTCTATATTAACAATATAGACTCTATTGCGGCGTTTTGCAAGTGTTTTTTCCTATGCCGCGGGAACCGAGTTCAGTTCATCTCCCGGATCTATTCCAGCCTTTTTTTAAATCTGAATGAGCTTATTGAAATCACGGTGAGGCCGAGGAGAAGGAGCGGCAGCATGGACGGCCAGAGGTTTTCAATGCCGGAGTTTTTCAGGAATACGCCCCGGATGATGACCAGAAAATATCTCAGGGGATCCAGATAGGTGATGTACTGGATCACTTGGGGCATATTTTCAATGGGAAATATGAACCCGGAGAGGAGGACTGCGGGTACATAAAAGAGGAAGGTGGCCATCAGGGCCTGCTGCTGGGTCCTGGAGATGGTGGATATGAAGAGTCCGATCCCCAGCACGGATAAGAGATAGATGGCGGTATTGACGATCAGCAGGAGGATGGAGCCTTTGACCGGGATATCGAACCAGAAGAGGGCGGTGAGGGTCACGAGGGCCATATCAAAGAAACCGATGGCTGCGAATGGGATGGTCTTTCCGAGCATGAGTTCCAGTGGTGTGAGCGGGGTGACCATCAACTGTTCCATGGTCCCGATCTCCCTTTCCCTCACCACGGCCATGGAGGTCAGGAGCAGGCAGGTCAGCATGATGACGATGGCGATCACACCCGGCAGGTTGTAGTTTCGGCTCCTGAGGTCCGGGTTATACCAGGCCCGTGCGCGCAGATCTATGGTTCCATAAGTACCGGGGATTCTGCTCCCGGGATTTGTGGTATATGTCCGGATGATCCGGCCGGCATAATCCGCGGCGATGGTTGCCGTGTTGGAATCGGTCCCGTCCACGATGACCTGAACATCAGCAGGGAGTCCTTTCCTTAAATCTTTGGCAAAACCCCGGTTGATCTGCAGGGCGCAGATCACTTTCTCTCGATCCAGCAAATCCTGAAACGCATGCCGAGATTCCGGATAATAACGGATGTTGAAATACCCGGAGGACGTAAACCTTCTCATGAGTTCCCTGCTTTCGGGGGAGCGGTCGAGATCGTAGACGGCCGTGGGGATGTTGTTCACATCGGTGGTCACGGCATAACCGAATAAAAGAAGCTGCATGACCGGGGTAATAAAGACAATGGCCCGAAGCCTCTTGTCCCGGAGGACCTGAATGAACTCCTTGATGATCATATGCCGGATACGTTCGATCATGTTCAGGTCATCCTTTTTTTGAATTTCCTGTTGGCCAGGGCAAAGACGGCCAGGCCGAACACGGTCAGAAGCACGGTCTCAACGGCCAGGAACTGCAGGGTGCTCCCCTTGAGAAATATCCCCTTGAGAATGGTGATGAAATACCGGGCCGGGATTACATAAGTGATGACCTGGAGGGGGATGGGCATATTGGAGATGGCAAACAAAAACCCCGAAAGGAGGAAGGCCGGGAGAAACGTGGCAATCATGGAAATCTGGCTGGCCAGGAGCTGGGACCGGGCAGAGATGGAGATCACAATTCCAAGGCTTAAGCCCCCGAAGAGGAATATGCCGGAGAGGGCCATCAGCAGGAAGATATTGCCGCGCAGCGGCACACCGAACAGCAGGGTCCCGATCAGCACGGAGATGGCCATATCAATGAATCCGATCAGAAAATAGGGGATCAGTTTTCCAAGGATCAGTTCCTGGGTTGTCACCGGTGTGGAGATCAACTGCTCCATGGTCCCGCGCTCCCATTCCCTCGCGATGGTGAGGGAGGTCAGCAGAGCGGCGATGACCGTCATGATCACGGCAATGAGGCCGGGGATGATGAAGTTCCGTGATTTGAGCTCCGGGTTATACCAGACCCGGATGCGGGGGTCGATGAGCGTTCGATTACGGCCCATCCCCCTGGTTTGTGAAAACAGGCTCGTGACGGCGGAGACATACCCCAGGGCGATCGTCGCCGTATTGGAATCGCTTCCGTCCACGATCACCTGAAGGCCGGCGGACTTCCCGGTTTTTATGTTTTTGGAGAAGTCATACGGAATGGAGAGTGCCACACGGGCCTTACCGGTATCGAGGGCGTGGTCGATATCTTCAGGCCGGCCGGCCTCGGCAATCACCGTGAAGTAACCGGATTCACGGAATGCCGCTACAAGCTCCCGGCTGAGAAGGCTCCGGTCAAGGTCGTAGACCATGGTGGTGAGATGGTCCACATCGAGGGTGATGGCATAGCCGAAGAGGAAGAGGAGCATCACCGGCATCAGAAAGGCCATGGCCAGGCTCATGGGGTCCCGTCTGATCTGTAAAAGCTCCTTTTTGGCGATGGCCCTGACCCGCCGGAATGTCATATCACGCGACCTCGATCAATGTGACAAACACGTCTTCGAGCGAAGGGATGGCTTTATCGATCCGCTTGACCCGGATACGGGACGCTTCAAGCTTTTGGACAATCAGGGGAATGGCCTGGTCCGCATGCTCCACGGTCACATGGAGCAGGCTTCCAAACACGGCGGCCTCGATGTGATTCTTTTCAAGTATGTCCATGGCCTCAACCACGGAATCGGTTTCAATCTCCAGGACCTCCCGTTTCATGTAGTTTTTCTTGAGTTCATTCGGCGTGCCGGAGGCAATGATCCGACCGCGGTAGATCAGGGCCAGGCGGTCGCAGTATTCGGCCTCATCCATGTAGTGGGTCGTCACAAACACGGTTGTCCCGGACCGGGACAAATCATGAATCATGTTCCAGAAATTTCTCCGGGAGACCGGGTCCACGCCGGAGGTGGGCTCATCCAGGAAGAGAATGGGCGGTTCATGGAGAATGGCGCACCCGAGGGCAAGCCTCTGCTTGAACCCTCCGGCCAGGGTCTGGGTGACCGCGGTCCGTTTGTCCCGGAGCCCGGCCATTTCCAGTACCCATTCCCTGCGTTCCTTGAGTCTCTGTCCGGGGACGCCGTACATTCCGCTGAAGAAGTGGATGTTCTGTTCCACGGTCAGATCATCGTACAGGGAGAACCGTTGTGACATGTAGCCGATGTGCTGTTTGATTTTCTCGGATTCGGTCAGGATGTCGTAACCCCCTACGGAACCGCTTCCGCTCGTGGGCATCAGGAGTCCGCACAGCATTTTGATGGTGGTGGATTTGCCGGCCCCGTTGGGGCCGAGAAATCCGAAGACCTCTCCCTGGGACACTGCCAGGCTGATGCCGTCCACCGCGGCAAAGTCGCCGAATACCTTGCGAAGATTTTCAGTTTTTACAGTGATCTTTTCCATGTTCATTGACTCTCAACCATGGAAATAAATATATCCTCCAGCGAAGGGACGATCTCCCGGCTCCCTTTTACTGCTATGTGGTTTTTTCCTATTTCTTCAAGGACACGGCCGAGGATCTCCTTGCTTTCCAGGGTAATATGGAGCCGGTCGCCATAAATGCTGACACGTTGAACGCCGGGCAGTGTGCCCGCAATCTCCATGGCCCTCCGTGCATCCTCGGGCCAGATTTCCACCATGGGAATTCCCAGGGATCTCCGGATGATCGAAGGGTCGTCTTCTATGAGGATACGCCCCTGGTATATGAGTCCGATGCGTGTGCAGCGCTCCGCCTCATCCAGATAAGAGGTGGAGATGAGAATGGTGATATCCTGTTTTAAAAGATCATAAAGAATCTTCCAGAAATCCCGCCGCGATACCGGGTCCACGCCATTGGTCGGCTCATCCAGAAAAAGGATTTCCGGCGTGTGGATCAGGGCGCAGGCCAGGCCGAGTTTCTGCTTCATGCCGCCGGAGAGCCTTCCGGCCAGTCTCTCTTTGAAGGGGGTGAGATTGCTGAAGCTGAGCAGCCTTTGAATTCTCTCCGGCCGTTCTTTTGCAGGCACATCGTAGAGGTCTGCATAAAAAAGGATATTCTCCATGACCGATAGCTCTTCATACAGGCCGAACCTCTGCGACATGTAACCGATCCTGGCCTTGATGCTTTCGCCTTCATTCAGGATGGAATGACCGGCCACCCAGGCATCCCCGGATGTGGGGGCGAGGATCGCTGTGAGGAGCCTCATAACCATGGTCTTGCCGGAGCCGTCCGGCCCCACAAGTCCGTAGATCTCCCCCTTCCGAATCTCAAGGTTCAGATGATCCACAGCAGCGGTTCCGCCGAACAACTTGGTCAGGCCGGCTGTTCTGATGACCGGGGCGTCTGTCATTTTAAAAAGATCCTCACATCCGCGGGCATCCCGGGTTTGAGTTCATTATTTTCGTTTTTGACTTTCACCTTGACTCCAAAGACCAGCTTGACCCTCTCTTCCTGGGTCTGGACATTCTTGGGCGTGAACTCGGCCTCGGAAGCGATATAGCTCACAGTCCCCTGGTATGTCTTTTCAGGATAGGAATCCACGGTCACTTCGGCCTTCTGGCCGAGTTTGACCCATCCGAGTTTGTCTTCCTTCACATAGACCTTGATCCAGGGATTTTCCATATCGCCGATGGTATAAACGGGTATCCCCGGAGAGACTGTTTCACCCGTCTCCACATCCTTCTCCAGGATCACACCCGAAATAGGCGAGTTGATGACCGTATCCTTGAGCCTCTCCTCGGAGGCCCGCAGTGCCGCCTCAGACTGTGCTACGCGGTTTTCCTGTGCCCGGATCTCCTCCATTCTCGGTCCTTCTCTGGCGAGACTCAAGGTCTCAAGGGCCTGCTGGTGCTGAGAACGCGCAATCTGAAAGGCCTTCTCGAGAGCCTCCATCTGCTGGGCTGACATGGCTCCCTGGCTGTAGAGCATCTTTGCCCTTTCATGGTCCTTGGCTGACTTGGTCAGTTCCGCCTCCCGGTGGTTGACCTCGGCCCGGGCCTTTTCCAGCTCCTGGGGCCTCACGCCTGTCCGGAGCTCGGCAAGCTGCGCCTGCATTTCTGAAAGACGCGCCCGGTTCATGGCCACATAGCTTTCGAGCTCGGCATGGTCCAGAAGAGCGAGTTTCTGGTTCTTTTGCACCCGGTCCCCTTCATCAATTAGAAGCTCCACAACCCTTCCGGGGATTTTAAACCCCAGATTGACTTCGGTGACCTCCACATTCCCTGAAACCCGGAGCTCTCCGGACTCTTCCCGTCCTCCTATGCGGGGAAACAGAAAAACGGCGATGACGATCGCGATGAGGATTCCCAGAATGAGCAGACTTCTTTTCATAATTTTCCTCCCTCCGCCCCTCTACGAGCCTTCGACCGGTCTGTTTTTAGTCTCTTTCGTGTTTAGGTTGAACCACGCGGAAATTGGAAATCAAAGTATTGCTTGCACACATTAGGAATCAAAGATCAAAGATAAAAAATTAAAATGACAAATCAAAATATAAAAATTGTTCAGCCTCTTTTGGAAAGCCTGCCTTGGGTTAAAAACGGGCAAACCGCCGAAGCACCCGATGACGAAGACTCTATAAATCTCCCCCTTCCATCGCACGTCAATAAACTCGAGTCGTAAAAAAATCAATTTCAGAACCCATCTTGAATATTCATTTTTTATTTTTACTTTGTCATTTTGATTTTTGATTCTTTATCTTTAATTTCTATAGCCGTTCAACTTTCTTACGAAAAGAGCGTTTTTTATGCCCTTGTCCGATACTTTCTATCATGATCAGAAGATTTGTCAACCTTCTTCTGAAATATGTGACATGCATCACATCCGTCTGCAGTCCTTTTGAATAGGATACAATAAAGGTGTTTTCCAGCAGATTGCGGTTTTTGATGAGGTAAACATGACCGATCCCGAAATTCTGGATGAAGATTTTAGTGCCGCTTTAAAAGAGATGTCCGGCTTTGTGGACATCACCGAGAAAGATCTGCTCGAACTCTATCGGTTGGCGCTCAAGCATGCGAGCAACCGCCGCACGACTCATCTCCTTGTGGAGCAGGTGATGACGCGGAATGTGATATCCGTGAAACTGGGGGCTCATCCGCATGACGCCGAGGCCTTGCTCTTCGAGCATCGGATCAGCGGGCTTCCGGTGGTTGATGAAGGGAATCGTGTGGTGGGTGTCGTGAGCGAGCAGGATATCCTTCATTGCCTGGAGGACTGTGACTTTATGTCCTTCACGGACCGGGTCAGGCACTTTCTTTACAGAAAGGAGTACAAGAGGAAGACTCAATGCGAAAAGGTGGAGGACCTGATGACAACGCCTCCGATCACGGTCCAAAAGGGGATGTCCGTTAACCGGGTGGCCACGATTCTGGTGGAAAAGAAGATCAACCGGGTTCCTGTGGTGGATGACGAGGGAAGGTTGGTAGGTATTGTTTCCCGGGCCGATCTCATCAAGGTGCTTCACGAGTTACATCATAAGTGAGAGAACAAATACTATCAACATCCAGACAAACGGGTTGAAAAATCATTCATGTAGCCTGATCCGGGTTTATCGAACACCGGGAAGATGAGCGAAAACAAGGTATGAAGAATTACTTTCACAAGATGCGGGGAGGAGGGAAATGCCCCAAACGGGTTCGGCTTTCCGAAATACTTTGGTCCTGGGTCGGGAGTTTTTCAGGGGTCTTGGCAGTGGCCTACCTGTCCAGCCGATTCATGGAACCCAAAGACCTGACCTTGGTCATCGGCTCCTTCGGTGCGTCCGCTGTCCTGATCTATGCCGCCATACGAAGTCCCCTGGCCCAGCCCTGGAATCTTCTCGGCGGGCACTTCTTCTCTGCACTCGTAGGGGTCACCTGTTTCAAGTTCTTTCAACCGCAATGGCTGGCCGCAGCTATGGGCGTTTCTCTTGCCATCGTACTCATGCACACCCTCAAGTGTCTTCACCCGCCCGGCGGTGCTACGGCTCTGATTGCCGTGCTCGGCGGGCCCAAGATCCATGCGCTCGGCTACCTCTATGCCGTCATTCCGGCAGGCTTGGGTGCGGTGATCATGCTTGGAATCGCATTAATCATCAACAATATGGCCAAGGAGCGTTCCTATCCGGAGTACTGGTTCTGAGTGCGGACAGCCGCAATCCCCTGACTCAAACGCTGTTTTATTTAATCAGAATTCTTTCAAAAAATTCCTTGACATTGACTTTTTAAATCTATTATATTAGCAATTCAATATATGTTCTAAAAATTAAACAAACAAAGTCTTGAAGGCTGCAAGACCTGACAAAAATATTTGTTGACAAAGCCTTAAGGAATCTTTATATTAAGAATCTATTATATGCTTATGTTTGTAAGTTTTAAGGTATTTCCCAGATTTTTACAGACAGCCATATTATTTGCAGGTATAACGAAAAATATCCGGTTTTTAAATAGTTGACGTAAAACCGGAAGGAGCATGCTGTTTATGATGTTAGGGCATCTCTTAACGCAAAGAAAGCCAGCCATCCTAAAAAAATGGCTAAACCTGCTGTTGGATTCATACCCCCCTGAAAGTTCAGCACTATTCAAGAAAAACAAAGATCGGTTCGCCAACCCTGTAGGACATACGACATCGCAAGAGATGGCGGCCATCTTTGATGAATTATTAAAAGGTACGGATTTTAACCGGGACTCGACTTCCATAGACATGCTGATCAAGATCCGTGCGGTTCAGGATTTTTCAGCATCTGAGGCAGTATCCTTTATATTCTCTCTCAAAAAGGTCATCCGTGAGGAACTGGGAGAGATGATCGGGGAGGAGGGGATGCAGGAAGAGGTGCTGGCCCTGGAGTCCAGCATAGACCATCTCGCCCTGGCCTGCTTTGACAACTATATGAAATCCAGGGAAAAGATCTATGAGCTCAAGGCGGATGAAATAAAGGAAAGAGCGTACACGCTCCTGAAAAGAGCGAACATGTTGTGTGAGACCCCCGGTTCGTAAAGGGCCTGGTCCATTCAAGTCATTTGTTTAACATAAAGCGAGGTAAAAATTCATGGGAGTCATATCTGCCCTCATCTCAGTGATTGTACTCGTTTTATTGGCCTACACCGGGGTGAACCATGCAAGGTTGAATTACCTCTTCGGGGTGACCATCCCCTATGCGGCCGTTCTGATATTCTTTCTCGGGTTCATTTACCGCGTGTTAAATTGGGCACGCTCACCGGTCCCGTTCCGGATTACAACCACATGCGGACAGCAGAAGACCCTCCCCTGGATCAAGCAAAGTCATCTTGAAAGCCCCTCCGGAATCTTCGGTGTACTCGGAAGGATGTTCCTTGAGGTCTTTTTCTTCCGGTCCCTTTTCAGGAATACTCGGGCTGAACTCAGGGAAGGGCAGAGGCTGACCTACGGTTCCTCCAAGTGGCTCTGGATGGCCGGCATGGCCTTTCACTGGTGTTTCCTCGTTATTTTCATCCGGCACCTGAGGTTCTTTACCATGCCGATCCCGACTCCCCTGCATCTGATCGAAGGCATGGACGGGCTCCTGCAGATCGGGGCGCCGAGGCTCTATATGACCGACCTCATCTTTTTGGGGGCCGTGGGATTCCTTTTCCTAAGGAGGGTGGTGATCCCGCAGGTACGCTACATATCGCTTCCGGCCGACTACTTTCCCCTGTTCCTGATTCTGGCTATCGGGGCGAGCGGGGTTCTCATGAGATACTTCACCAAGGTGGATATCGCGGGCGTCAAGGATCTGACCATGGGTCTTGCGACCCTCCACCCCCATATCCCCGGGGTGAAGATCGGAAGCATCTTCTACATCCATATCTTTCTTGTGAGCGTTCTCTTTATTTATTTTCCGTTCAGCAAACTCATGCACATGGGGGGTGTTTTCCTCAGTCCCACGAGAAATCTGGCGAACAACAACCGCATGGTCAGACATGTCAACCCCTGGAATTATCCGGTCAAGGTCCATACCTACGAAGAGTATGAAGAAGAATTCAGGGCAAAGATGATTAAAGCCGAAATTCCCGTAGAGAAGGAATAAGCGATGGCAGACAAGCTTCCAACACCGGCAGAAATGAAGATCGTTCATACACCTCCCAAGACCGGGTGGATGAAAACGCCCTTTGAATTCAGAAAGGGGACCTGGTGTTACAGCGCGAAACCCAAGAGTATTGAATATCTCGGGTTCCCCAATTCCAGGGAATGGTCCCCGCCGGATGAGGACTGGAAACTTCCCGAGAACTGGGAGGAGATTATCTATAAAGGGTTCAAAGAACGTCTCGGCAAGTTCCGTTCCTTCAAGGTTTTCATGGATGTCTGTGTCCGATGCGGCGCCTGCGCCGACAAGTGCCATTTCTTCCTCGGAAGCGGCGATCCCAAGAATATGCCGGTCCTCAGGGCCGAACTGCTCCGGTCGGTTTACCGCAAGGACTTCACAACGGCAGGAAAGATTCTCGGGATGGCGGCCGGGGCGAGAAAGCTCACCCCGCAGGTGCTGAAAGAGTGGTTCTACTATTTCTACCAGTGCTCGGAATGCCGCCGCTGCTCGGTCTTCTGCCCGTACGGCATCGATACGGCTGAGATCACCATGATGGCAAGGGAACTCATGCATCTCGTGGGTGTGAACATCAACTGGATCATCGAACCCGCTGCCAACTGTATGAGGACAGGGAACCATCTCGGTCTGGAGCCTCACTCCTTCAAGGACAGCATAGAATCCCTGCTGGACGATGTGGAGGAGCTCACAGGCATTCGGGTGAACCCGTCCTTCAACCGCAAGGGGGCCGAGATCCTCTTTATCACACCCTCCGCCGATGTCTTCGCCGATCCGGGGATCTATACCTTCATGGGATACCTCCTGCTTTTCCATCATATCGGACTCGATTATACGCTCAGCACCTACGCCTCGGAAGGCGGAAACTTCGGCCTCTTCACCTCCCATGAGATGATGAAGCGGCTCAACGCCAAGATGTACGCCGAAGCCAAGAGGCTGGGTGTAAAGTGGATCCTGGGCGGGGAGTGCGGCCACATGTGGCGGGTCATCCATCAGTATATGGATACCATGAACGGCCCGGCGGATTTTCTTGAGGAACCCGTCTCTCCGATCACCGGGACTAAATTCGAGAATGCGAAATCCACCAAGATGGTGCACATCACCGAGTTCACTGCTGACCTGATCAAAAACGGCAGACTCAAACTCGACCCCAGCCGCAATGACCACCGGAAGGTGACGTTCCACGATTCCTGCAATCCTGCAAGAGCCATGGGCCTCTTTGAGGAACCCCGTTATGTCCTGAAGAGCGTGTGCAATCATTTTCATGAGATGCCGGAGAATACCATCCGGGAGCAGACCTTCTGCTGCGGGAGCGGTTCCGGTTTGAATACAGAAGAATTTATGGAGATGAGGCTCCGGGGAGGGCTCCCCAGGGCTAACGCCGTGAAGTACGTGGCGGAAAAACACGATGTGAACCTGCTCTCCTGTATCTGTGCCATCGACCGGGCCGTGCTTCCTCCCCTGCTCAGATACTGGGTCCCCGGTGTCGAGGTCAGCGGTGTGCACGAGCTTGTGGGGAATGCCCTGATCATGGACGGTGAGAAGAAGAGGACGACCGGTCTGCGTGAAGAGCCTCTTGAAGGCGTAGAGGAGGATGAAGCCGATGCATGATGCCGGGAAAATTATCGCCGGGTTGATGGTCTTTATCGGTGTGATGACATTTCCTTTCTGGTACAACATGGGCAAGGCCTCGCCGGCGCCGGAGCCGGAACTCTCGCAAAAGGCCAAGCAGGAAAATGAGTGCGTGGAACCCAAGTCCTTCATGAAGACCTCGCACATGCAGTTGTTGAACGAGTGGCGGGATACGGCCGTGCGGGAAGACCTGCGGGTCTATGTGGGCTCCAACGGGAAGTCTCACGATATCAGCCTCCAGAACACCTGTCTGGGCTGTCATTCCAACAAGGACAAGTTCTGCGACAAGTGCCACGATTTTGTGGGGGTTACACAACTCTACTGCTGGGATTGCCATCTTGAGCCGAAGGAGAAGGAGTTATGGGCTGTAAAAGACGCGAATTTTTAAAGATCGCCGGACTCTCTACCCTGGCGGGCCTTGCGGGCAAATCGGCCTATGAACTGCTTGCGCCTGGAGAGCTTGAAGCTTCACAGTTCATGTCGGGCGGGCAGGCTCTCGAGGCAGAACGCTGGGCCATGGTTATTGATATGAAAAAGTGTTCCGAACAGGAAGAATGCCGGGACTGTATAGACGTATGCCGGCATGTCCACAACATCCCGGATTTCAACAATCCCAAGGATGAGATCAAGTGGATCTGGAAGTCGCCGTTCCAGCATGCCTTTCCCGAGCAGGAGAGCGAGTTTGTCGAAGAAAAACTCAAGGAGCTGCCTTTCATCGTTCTCTGTAATCATTGCAAGAATCCGCCGTGCGTCAGGGTCTGTCCCACGCAGGCGACATTCAAGAGGAAAAAGGACGGGGTGGTTATGATGGATTACCACCGCTGCATCGGGTGCCGGTTCTGCATGGCTGCCTGCCCCTACGGTTCGAGAAGCTTTAACTGGAGAGATCCCCGGCCTTTTGTCAACAAGGAGGAAGGGAATCCGGAATATCCCACCAGGACCAAGGGCGTTGTGGAAAAATGCACCTTCTGTGACGAAAGGCTCGCTGTCGGGAAGATCCCGGCCTGTGTGGAGGCCTGCAAGGAGAAGGTGCTGGTCTTCGGTGATCTGGATAATCCGAATTCAGAGGTCCGGGAGCTTTTGAGGACCAACTACACCATCAGGCGGAAACCCGAACTGGGCACGGAGCCTTCTGTTTTCTATATTGTATGAGGTGACTATGCTGGAAAAGGCATTGACCGGGAGTGGAAAATACTGGGGCTGGATATTCTTCCTGCTCGCGGTCATCGGGGTAGGGTTTATTTTTTACCTGCAGCAGCTGAGTTACGGCCTGGGGATCACCGGGCTGAGCCGGGATGTGTCCTGGGGATTTTATATTGCCCAGTTCACCTATCTGGTCGGCGTTGCGGCCTCGGCGGTCATGCTGGTCATCCCTTATTATCTCCATAACTACAAGAAGTTCGGGAGAATCACCGTTCTCGGAGAGTTTCTGGCCGTCTCGGCCGTGACCATGTGCATCTTGTTCATCTTTGTCGACCTCGGGCAGCCCTTCCGGGTCATGAATGTGATTCTCCATCCCACCCCCAACTCGGTCATGTTCTGGGACATGATCGTCCTGCTGGGTTATTTCATGCTTAATATCGTGATCGCATGGGCTACCCTGGGCGCCGAGCGCAAGTCCGCTCCGCCCCCTGCATGGATCAAGCCGCTGATCTACCTTTCGATCCCATGGGCGGTCAGTATCCATACGGTGACCGCGTTCCTGTATGCCGGTCTCCCCGGAAGACATTTGTGGCTGACCGCTATCATGGCGGCCCGCTTCCTGGCCTCTGCCTTTGCCTCCGGTCCCGCTCTTTTGATTATTATCTGCCTGATCGTGAGAAGTCAGACCCGGTTCGATCCGGGGAAAGAGGCCATCCAGACCTTGGCGAAGATCGTGACCTACGCCATGCTCACCAATGTCTTTTTTCTGCTTCTTGAATTCTTCACCGCCTTTTACAGCAAGATACCAGGGCATATGCAACCACTTCAGTATCTCTTTTTCGGCCTGGAAGGGCATGGAAAACTGGTTCCCTTCATGTGGACATTTGTGGTCCTGGCCGTTGTCGGACTGGGTCTCCTGATTCCGCCTTCCTCGCGATCAAACGAGAATCTTCTGGCCGTTGCCGCTATAGCAATCGTCGTTTCGACATGGATCGACAAGGGGATGGGGCTGGTGGTGGGCGGATTCATACCCAACCCGTTCGAAGAAGTTGTGGAATATGCGCCGACCTTGCCCGAGATCTCGATTACCCTCGGAGTCTGGGCCATCGGATTTCTGGTCCTGACCGTTCTGTTCAAGGTGGCGGTGTCCGTCAAGGAAGAGGCTGCTCAATGATGGGGTGATTCGGCCGCGAAGGCCGGATGGTAAAAATATAAAGGTGTTTTTGGGAGGTTTGTAACCTCATATTTAATAACAACATTGGAGGAATACGTAATGAGCAGCCTTGATGTAAGCGGCAAGACAATTGAATTAGACGAGGATGGTTTTCTTAAGAATATGGATGACTGGGATAAAGAAGTGGCCTTGGCGCTCGCAAAGACCGAAAATGTCGACATGACGGAAGCCCACTGGGAGGTGGTGAATTTCCTCAGGGATTATTATCAGGAATACAAGATTGCCCCTATGATCCGCATCCTGACCAAGGCCATTGGAAAAGCGTTCGGCAAGGAGAAGGGGAATACCAAGTATCTCTATGAACTCTATCCTGCCGGGCCGGCCAAACAGGCCTGCAAGATCGCCGGATTGCCCAAGCCGACCGGCTGCGTATAAACGGGCCATTCAAAGGTATGGACAGGGGAGCTTCCCTTTACATGCTTGCTCCGGCTGCAGGATGGTTCCGCGTACGGGAAGAAAGTAGAGATACGGGCCGTACAGTTGGGCTGCCTTTCAGGAGGCAGATAACCCGTTGATGAAGATTCACCTATACATGATGGAGGTTCAATGAAGTTTGGAATACTGATTCAGGAAGGCCCCTATAATCACCAGGCGTCGGACAGCGCCTACAATTTCATCCTGGCGTCGCTGGCCAAGGGACATGAGATCTCCGGCGTTTTCTTCTACAACGACGGGGTGATCAACACGACAAAACTCATGGACATCCCTGCCGATGACCGGAACATCAGCAAAAGATGGTCGGATCTGGGAGCCAAGGGGGTCCAGTTGATTGTCTGTGTCGCTGCGGCCAAGCGCCGGGGCATCAGTCAGAATGTTCTCATCGAGAACGCGAGGATCGACGGGCTCGGACAGTTGAGCGAACTCTGTATCGAGTCCGACCGGCTGGTTACCTTCGGCGATTAAACGAAAGGAGTTAATGAGCAAATGGAAGAGACTAAACCGAGAAAGATCATGTTTGTGAACCGTAAGGCGCCGCATGGTTCCATCTATGCCTACGAGGGGCTTGAAGTCATTCTCATCTTCGGGGCATACGATCAGGAAATCAGCGCTGTCTTTCTGGACGATGCCGTTCTTTCCCTGAAGAAGGGGCAGGATACCACTGAACTCGGGACCAAGGGATTCTCCGCTACATTCAGGGTATTGGAATCCTATGGTGTGGAGAAACGGTATGTGGATAAGGAATCGCTGGCGCAGAGGGGGCTCACCGAGGATGATCTGGTGGTTGACGTAGAGATTGTGGACGCGGCGGCACTCCGCAAGGTTATGGGCGAGCAGGACGTGCTTTTGCCTTTTTAATGGTTCGAGTATTTGCAAGGAGGAGAAACATTGCTTCATATCGTGAATAAATCACCTTTCAAATTCCGGAACCTGGACAGCTGCCTCCGGATCGCCAAGGACGATGATCCCATCATGCTGATCGAGGACGGTGTATACGCAGCGCTTCCAGGGACCACACTTGATCGGATGATGAAGGAAGCCTTAAAGACCCATTCCGTATTCGCCATTCAGGCCGATCTCAAGGCGCGGGGTGTAGACAGGATCATTGAGGGGATACAGGTCTGCGACTATTCCTGTTTCGTGACGCTTGTGGAAAAGCACGTACCCTATTCCTGGCTGTAAAGAAGATTGATGGGTGATTACAAAGAGACGATCAGGGAGTTCTTAAGAGGTAGGCAATACCAGGAGATCCTGGGCCTGCTGGGTGAAAATCGGAAAATTGTCAGGCTGCTCAGATCCATCTTATATGATGAGGAACCGATCATACGGTGGCGGGCGGTGACCATGTTCGGCAGGCTCGCCGTGGGAAAACCTGAATGGATCAAAAAGGAGGTAGCCCGGCTCCTCTGGTCCATGAATGACGAGGCAGGGGCGATAGGAAGGGCCGCACCTGAAACCATAGGTGAGATCGCAAGGAACAACATCCATCTTGCAGAAGAAGCCGTCAAGGTGGTTATACAATATATTCGGGATCCGGAGACCTGCAGGCCTCCGAACCGGAATGTTGAAATCCTGACCGGAGTGCTATGGGCCATCGGCAGAGTGGGGAGCAGGCGCCTGTCCATGGTAAAGAAGGTCATGCCGGTTATAGAATCCTTTCTCGAAGATCCTGATCCCTCGGTCAGAGGTCATGCCGCCTGGTGCCTGGGGCAGTTGGATGGAGAGGACACCCGGGAGAGACTTGAAAAGCTGAGCAGGGACCCCGGCATGACCCTGTTGTACGAAAATGAAGAGTTACGGTTGAAATCCGTGGCCATCATCGTTGAAGATGCTCTGACAAGATGTTGTTGAGGGGGGTAACCCGATGTAAAGAAGAAGTGGTAAGACGATATACGATTAAGATTCCCCAGTCTACATTAAAAATATAGGGAATATGGTCAACACGTATGTGATGAATATCACATAAATCATATTTTTTTGCTAAAAGGTAAAGGATGGACAAAGTATTTACTTAAATATTCTCCCCGTGAAGATGTCGGAGAGAGCAACAAAAGGAGAATCAAAGCATGGCAACCGGGAAAAAAATTGACACTCCCCTTTTGGATCAACTTGAAAAGGGACCCTGGCCGAGTTTCGTTAAGGAACTGAAAGGGATGGCCGTGAGAAAGCCGATGATCCAGGACCTCCTGGGTCAACTGGAAATGTCCTATCGGGAAAAGAGAGGACACTGGAAGCACGGGGGTCTGGTGGGCGTGATGGGGTACGGCGGAGGCGTGATCGGAAGGTATTCCGATTCCGCCGACAAGTTCCCTGCCTGCGCTCACTTCCATACGGTCCGTGTGAATCAGCCGTCGGGATGGTTCTACACGTCAAAGGCGCTGAGGGAACTCTGCGACATCTGGGATGCGCACGGTTCCGGGATGACCAATATGCACGGTTCCACCGGAGACTGCGTTTTTCTGGGGACCACGTCTGAAGAACTGGAGCCGATTTTTAAGGAACTGACCGACAAAGGCTGGGACCTGGGAGGTTCGGGCTCTGATGTCCGGACCCCGAGCTGCTGCAACGGGCCGGCGCGTTGCGAGTACGCCTGCTATGACACCATGGACATGTGCTACAATATCACCATGGCCTATCAGGATGAACTCCACCGCCCCGCCTTCGCCTATAAATGGAAGTTCAAGTTCTCCGGCTGCCCCAATGACTGCGTCGCCTCCATTGCAAGGTCCGATCTTTCCGTGATCGGCACCTGGCGCGACGACATCAGGATAGACCAGAATGCCGTCAAGGCATATGCGGATTCCGGGATGGACATCCGGGCCGACGTGATCCGCAAATGCCCCACGGCCTGCATGGGCTTCGACGGGAAGGCGATCAAGATCGACAATAAGCAATGCAACCACTGCATGCACTGCATCAATGTCATGCCCAAGGCCCTTCGGCCCGGCAAGGACACCGGGGCCACCATTCTGATCGGAGCCAAGGCCCCGATCATTGAAGGGGCGCTCCTCGCCTCGGTCCTGGTCCCGTTCATGAAGTTGGACAAAGAAGATGACTACCAGGAGTTCAAGGATCTTATTGCAAAGATCTGGGAGTTCTGGGATGAACACGGCGTTAGCCGCGAAAGGATCGGAGAGTGCATCCAGCGCGTGGGCCTCGGGAACTTCATCGAAGAGATCGGTGTTGAACCTATCCCGGAAATGGTCATGCATCCGAGAACCAACCCCTATATCTTCTACGAGGAATACTTTGAAGAAGGCGATGCAGAAGGAGCGGAAGAAGCATAACCGGGTTGAAAAGGAACGAATAAGAATATTATATATAAATCATCAAGGAATCATAGAAGGAGGTAATGATCATGGCAGAACCAGCTGCACCAAAAAAGAAGACCGATATCGGTCCGCCGCATTATGAACAGTTTCTCCATCCCGTGGTCAAGAAGAATTACGGGAAATGGAAATACCATGAATACCTGAAACCGGGTGTCCTGGTTCACGTAGCAGAGTCCGGTGACAAGATCTTTTCGGTCCGCGCCGGCTCACCGAGGCTCATCAGCGTGGATACGATCCGGTTGTTCGCTGATCTGGCCGAGAAGTACTGCGGAGGCCATCTCCGCTTTACCAGCCGGAACAACGTGGAATTCATGACTGATCAGCAGAAGAACATCGACCCCCTGATCAAGGACCTGAACGCCAAGGGGTATCCGGTGGGAGGGACCAACAACTCCATATCGAACATCATCCATACGCAGGGATGGGTGCACTGTCATTCAGCGGCCACGGATGTGTCCGGAGTGGTGAAGGCGATGATGGATGAACTGTATGAATATTTCGTTGAGGCGAAACTTCCCCACAAGCTCAAACTGGCGGCGGCCTGCTGCCTCAATATGTGCGGGGCCGTGCACTGTTCGGACATCGCGATCCTGGGGATACACCGGCGTCCGCCCAAGATTAATGATGCGACCGTGGCCAACGTATGCGAAATTCCGACCACGGTTTCGTCCTGTCCCACGGCGGCTATCCGGCCGACCACGGTCAACGGCAAGGCGAGTGTACAGATCGATGAGGACCGCTGTATGTTCTGTGCCAACTGTTTTACCGTTTGTCCTGCCATGCCGATCGCAGACCCCTTGAATGACGGGATTTCGATCTGGGTGGGCGGCAAGGTTTCCAATGCGAGGACCGAGCCGATGTTCACCAAACTGGCTGTTCCCTTCATTCCGAACAACCCGCCGCGGTGGCCCGAAGTGACCGATGTCGTGAAGAACATCGTGAAGGTCTATGCGTCGGACGCCCATAAGTATGAGCGTCTCGGAGAATGGATTGACCGCATCGGCTGGCCCAAGTTTTTCAGCATGACCGGTCTGGAATTCACCAAGTATCATATCGATGATTTCAAACATGCAGGCGAGACCTATAAGAGGTCTACGCACATCAAATTTCAATAAAGGGGGGGGTCCAAGCCATGGCAGATAAAATGTCTGTCGAAGCAATTGCGGATGCCATGTTCAATATTGTGAAGGAATATGCCGGGAAGAAGCGGTACAAGTCCACCGACCTGACCAAGGAGATCCTGGCCACATACGGGGACAAGGTCGACAAGGCGGATTGCAAGGCGGCCATCCGGACGCTCATGGACTCGGGCCGCTGTGTTTACGGTTATGCAGGCGGGAGTTTCATCGCCCTTCCCGGTATAGAAGGGGCTGCCAAGTAATAAGTGCAGTTTCCTTTCCAGACCTTATCGGATGGAAATAAAATTATTGCATCAAGCAGCCGGTCGTCTCCGGACGGGAGTACACCGTTTCTGAGATCGACCGGCTATCTTTTTCGCTCTTGAAAGCAGAGCTGTTCTCAAGAGCGAAAAAGGTAATAAATAAATTCGCATACAGAGCGACAGAACAAAGCAGACCAAGGCGCGACGAAGTTGAGGAGTGAGGCGTACTGATTGTACGCCGCAACAACGAGACGAGGAAGCAACAAAGGTATGCAAAGTTATGTTGCTCTGTATAATAAGGAGTAAGTCATATGGCACTACAGGTCAAGAAAAAGAAAAGGACATTAGGCTCCCGTGTCGGCGGGAAAGGCGGAGGAGAATCTTCCAATCTGAGGCCGAAATATTCGCCCAAGACCCCGCCGTGCACATTCACCTGCCCCAGCAGCGAGGACATCCGGGGCTACCTGACCTATATTGCCCAGTCCGAGAGCTACAATCGTTCCTATGATGAATCGTTCAAGGAGGCTTGGTATATCATCACCCATAACAATCCGTTTCCTGCGGTCATGGGAAGGGTATGCCCTCACCCCTGCGAAACCGAATGCAACCGCAAGGCCAAGGACGTGGCCGTTGGGATCAACAGCATGGAGCGGTTCGTCGGTGATTACGGAATCAAGCACAATCTCCCTCTGAAGAAGCTGGACGGGGATGCCTATAGTGAGAAGGTGGCCGTCATCGGCGCCGGACCGTCAGGGCTTTCCTGTGCCTACCAGCTGGCCCGGCAGGGATACAAGGTGACGGTTTTCGAGATGTTTGACAAAGGCGGCGGTATGCTCCGCTTCGGGATCCCCATCTACCGGCTTCCCGATGACATCCTCGATGCAGAGATCCGGAAGATTGTGGACCTGGGTGTAGAGATCAAATACAAGAGCAAGATCGGGAAGGACATCACCTTTGAGGATCTGCAGAAGCAGTACAAGGCCGTCTATGTCTCCATCGGCGCCCACACCGGATGGGATATGAACATCCCCGGCGAGGATGCCGGCAACGTTTGGACCGGCGCCGCGTATCTGCACAAGACCAACGCCGGTGAACGATGGGACATCGGCAAGAAGGTGGTGGTCGTCGGCGGAGGCGATACCGCGATCGATGCGGCCATGAGTTCCATGAGGATGGGGGCCGACGTTACCATCCTCTACCGCCGGACCCGGAACGAAATGCCGGCCATTGAGCACGAGATCGTGCTGGCTGAGGAAGAAGGGATTAAATTTGAATTTCTGGCGGCGCCTGTAGAGATCATCAAAAACGGAGACGGAAAGGCCGTCCAGCTCAAGGCCCTTCGCATGGAATTGGGCGAACCCGATGCCTCCGGAAGAAGGCGGCCTGTTCCGGTGCCGGGCTCGGAATATACCATGGATGTGACGACGGTGGTCTCGGCCATCGGCCAGGCCCCGGATTATGAAGGAATGGAAAGGTTCAAGAATCAGAAGGGGTGGATCACCGCCAATGATGACGGCACCACCGACATCCCCGGCGTCTTTGCAGGCGGAGACGTGACCGTGGGGCTCGGCATCGCGACGCAGGCTATCGGTCTGGGCGCCAGGACCGCTCATGCGATCCACAATTATCTGCGCGGGACACAGCCGGCGAAGGTTGAAGAACTTCCGATCGTCCGGCATGAAAAGATGAACCTCAACCACTATGCCCCGCTGGAGAGGACCAAGGTCAGATCCCTCTCCGTTGCGGAGCGCACGGACAACTTCAAGGAGATCCACTTCACCCTGGAAGAGGCCCGGGCCATTGAGGAATCCAAGAGATGCCTCAGCTGCGGCAAGTGTTTTGACTGTGACAACTGCTTTACCTACTGTTCGGACAGTGCCGTGAAGAAGCTCTCCAAGGATATGCCCGTGGGGCAGCACTATGAGTTCCACCTGGAGACCTGCCAGGGCTGCAAGAAGTGCGCCGAAGAGTGCCCCTGCGGCTACATTGATATGCTCTAAATCGCAGGGAACCGTGTAAGGTTTGGTTTATTATTGCAAGAAAGTTAAACGGTTATAGAAATAGTCATAAAAATTAAAGATAAAGAATCAAAAATCAAAATGACAGAGTAAAAGTCAAAAATGAACATTTGCAGGCACCCTAAAAAAAAGACGGCATAAATTTTTATATTTTGATTTGTCATTTTGATCTTTAATCTTTGATTTTTGATTCTTGAGGAGCTCAAGAAGTACTTTGATTTCTTAAGTATTGCTGGGTTTAATCTGCAGACTGATATATGAATTCTGAGTTACAGGAGTTGACATGGAAGAATTAACCTTTAGTGAAATCATCAGCTACGCCAAGATCGCAGAAGACAATGCGAAAAAGTTTTACCTGGATGCGGCCAGGATAGCGAACCTGAGCCATGTGAAGGAATTCCTCAAGTCCCTGGCCGACGAGGAACAGGGCCACAGCGACCGCCTGGATGCCTTGCAGAAAAACCTCAACAAAAAGGGGGTCGTGCCGAAGGTGCACGAGGCTATTCATACATTCGGATACACCGACTACATAAAGCCGGTGGATCATCTGGATCAGGACGCCACCTACAAGGATGTTCTGGAGGTAGGCATGGCCAAGGAGAAGGAAGCGATCCAGAGCTATGAGAAGTTTTCCCTGTATGTGGACGACACTGAGGCCAAGAAGCTCTTCAACCTCCTGGCCCAGGAAGAGAAAAAGCATCTCAAGCGTTTTGAAGAGGAGTACGACGACCTTCAAGATCAGAAATATTAAACCGTGAGTGTAAAGGTAGAAAACCGATGTTTGAAATATTAGAGAAGAAAGTCTGGTCCGATGAAGTGCCGAAGATCAAGGAATTTGTGGTCAAGGCCCCGGCGATTGCCAAGGCCCATCACGCAGGCCAGTTCATCATCCTGATCGTGGATGAGAATGGGGAGAGGATCCCCCTGACTATCGCTGATAAAGACGCGAACAAAGGGACCATCAGCATCCTTTTCCAGGAAGTGGGGAAGTCGACCATGTGTCTCGGAATGCTCAACAAAGGCGACCATATCCATCATATGGCCGGGCCCCTGGGCAAGCCCACGCATGTTGAGAAGTTCGGAACCGTGGTCTGCGTCGGCGGCGGCATCGGTATCGCTCCGGTCCATCCCATAGCCAAGGCCATGAAAGACGCCGGAAACAAGGTCATCTCGATTCTGGGCGCCCGATCCAAGGATCTGCTCATCTATGAAGATAAGATGAAAAAGGCCAGCCATGAGATACGGATCACCACGGACGACGGGTCCTACGGCCGGCACGGGTTCGTTACGGACGAACTCAAGCACATGATTGAGGTGGAGAAGATCCCCATCGATCTGGTGGTAGTCATCGGCCCGCCCATTATGATGAAATTCGTCTGCAAAGTCACGGAACCCTACAAGCTTCGTACCTTTGCAAGCCTCAATACGATCATGGTGGACGGGACCGGGATGTGCGGCGCCTGCCGGGTGACCGTGGGCGGAAAGACCAAGTTCGTCTGTGTGGACGGCCCGGAATTTGACGGTCATCAGGTTGATTTTGAAGAGATGATGATGCGCCAGCGGCAGTATCTTCCCGAAGAGAAACTTGCACGGGAGACCTGCGAAAAACAGACCTGCCATAAGAGCTGAGAACTTTATTAATTCTATTTAATGAGGATATGGAAGTATGAGTGAGGAGAAGGAGACCAAGGCAGGCGAAAAACCAAAGAAGCCCAAGATCCCCAGGCAGTCCATGCCGGAACAGGATCCCCACAAGAGGGCCGGGAATTTTGACTCCGTGACCCTCGGGTATAAAATGGAACAGGCGGCCCTTGAAGCGAGCCGATGTATTCAATGCAAGAAGCCTTTCTGTATTTCCGGCTGTCCCGTCTCCATCGACATACCCGGTTTTATCAAGCTGGTCAAGGAGAAGGAATACCTGAAGGCGGCCCAGCACATCAAGAAATATAACCTGCTTCCGGCTGTGTGCGGCCGTGTCTGTCCTCAGGAGGACCAGTGCGAAAAGGTCTGTATCGTGGGTAAGAAGGGAGAACCCGTTGCCATCGGACGGCTCGAGCGCTTTGTGGCGGACTATGAGGCCGCTCATGGTGAAGTCCCGCTGCCTGAACTTCCGCCCAAGACCGGCAAGAAGGTGGCTGTTGTGGGTGCAGGACCCGGCGGTTTGACCGTGGCCTTCGACCTGATCATGCTGGGACACGATGTGACCATTTTTGAGGCCCTGCACAAGGCCGGAGGGGTGCTGGTCTACGGGATCCCCGAATTCCGCCTTCCCAAGGCCATTGTGGAACGGGAGGTGCAGTATCTGACGCGGCTTGGCGTTGATCTGAAGCTCAATCATGTGATCGGGAAGATCCGCACCATTGACCAGCTCATGAAGGAAGACGGCTTTGATGCGGTCTTCATCGGCAGCGGGGCCGGACTTCCCTGGTTCATGGATGTTCCCGGCGAGAACCTGAACGGGGTCTATTCGGCGAACGAATATCTGACCCGGAACAACCTGATGAAGTCTTTTGATTTCCCCAAACACGACACCCCCATCAAAAAGCATAAGAATGTGGCCGTTATCGGAGGCGGGAATGTGGCCATGGATTCGGTCCGTACGGCCCTCCGGCTAGGAGCGGATAACGCCTACATCGTCTATAGGCGGTCCAGGGCGGAGATGCCGGCCCGGAAGGAGGAGGTCGATCATGCGGAACATGAAGGGGTCCAGTTCAAAAACCTGACCGCACCGGTCCGTGTCATCGGCAATGAGCAGGGATGGGTCACCGGGCTGGAGTGCCTGAAGATGGATCTGGGCGAACCCGATGCGTCGGGCAGACGCCGGCCTGTTCCGGTCAAGGGTTCCGAATTCATCATGGAGATGGATGCCGTGATCATCGCGATCGGGACCAGCGCCAACCCCCTGATTGCGCAGACCACGCCTGACCTGAAGCTGAATAAAAAAGGCTACATCGAAGTGGAAAACGAAACCACATGCCGTACCAGCAAGAAAGGTGTCTTTGCCGGCGGGGATATCGTGACCGGGAGCGCTACGGTGATTCTGGCCATGGGTGCAGGGCGCAACGCGGCCAAGTCCATCCAGCAGTACTTGCAGACGGGCGAGTGGACACCCAACGGGAAACAATAGAGAAGCTGTCAGCAGTCAGTAAACATTGATAAAAGGAGAGGACCATGAGTTTTAAGTCCATTAAGGATATCATCAAGTACGCTATAGAGAAAGAAGCAGAGGCGATGAATTTCTACACGGAAGCGGGCAAGCAGGAGAAATACAGCGCGGGCAAGAAGACCTTTGAGTCCTTTGCCAATGAGGAGAAGAAACACAAGACCATGCTGGAAGACCTCGATCCCAAGAACGTGGCCGGGTTCAATCCGGCCAGGATCGCCGATCTGAAGCGCAGCGACTATATGGTTGACATCACATACAAGGCGGGCATGTCCTACCCGGATATCCTGAGGCTGGCCATGAAGCGGGAGGAGAAGGCCAAGAAATTCTACGACGACTGCGTCGGCCATGTGGATGCAGGCGGCCATAAGAAGCTCTTCCAGATGCTCTCACAGGAAGAGGCCAAGCACAAACTGGCGCTTGAAACCCTGTACGACAACCTCATGGCCAAAGGCGGAGATTAAGATTCCCTTATGAGATTCCAGGGGCCGATGTGTCTTGAACACACCGGCCCTTTTTTTTCAGGTTATCGGGGGACTCTTAAAAATTTCGGTTCTTTTGTAAGAAAGTTGAACGGATATAAAAATTAAAGATAAAGAACCAAAAATCAATCAGTCTTCGCAACGATAAGATAGAATTGTCATAACCCATACACAATTTCGGTATTGTTCTTGACACATCCGTAATGTGATGGTAAATTATAGCTTGCTTGAAAAAGAAAATTATTTTCGTTCATTCCACAGACGTCCTATACTGCACCCTTATAAGTAAAGGGCAGGCAAACGAGATATTTGGAAAGCTTCCGCGGTGCTAAACAGGTAAGAGGCGGAATATGTAGGCGATGAGATGATCACATGTCCATGGCAGTGCGGTGGGTACAGAGAGGACCTGGGATTGCTCATCTGCCGACCAACGGGGGTACTGACAAACGACCGAGGGAATGATATTGCTACTTGCCGTGAATGCCTCCTGAAGGCTGGATTGACCAACGTCAACAGGTTTCATGATCTCACCCGAGTCACAGGGCTTGATCTGAATTTCAACGACATGCTGTCCATTTCCGCGCAGGAATCGGAGTCCCGGAAAGGCCAGCCACAGATTAAGGCGTGTTACTTGGTTCCGAATCCCCTTATCTATGGCATGATCAGAATGTACCAAATGCTCTCGGAGTCGCAGGGTATCGATGTTCATGTGAGTTACAATATGCCAGAGCTCGCAGCCGTTCTCGGGTTGGAAGCGTCACAACTTACCGCCTGACAAGCTTGTAGAAAAACCCTTCTGCAACAGGCTATTCATCAAGTGATGGTTCTTTTTTCTCGAAACCCATAATCCTTTCCTGAAACCTTGCTGTTATTCCTTGTCCGGCGGCAGGTACTCACCGTACAAGCGTTCGGCGCAATCCGGACAGATGCCATGACTGAATTGCGCGTCGGTCTTGTCCGTGACGTAAGTACGTGTCAATAAATAACATTTACAACTTACGGACTTTTCTTGGCTGAATGATGTAGTTCCATTCGCCATGAAAAGCGTCGGGAGTCAGGTTGACGGTAGCGAATT
>CAKKPE010000089.1 GCA_919901565.1 bacterium | reverse complement strand
AAAGACGCTATAAGTCAATAATATTATGCTGCATTAATTATGACGCTGTGTATATTACCGTGAGATATCGCCGTATGTCTCCGGCCTGCGGTTTCTGATGAACCCCCACCCCTCACGGATCCTTTGATTCTGACTCAGATCCGCATCTACGATCAGGATCTCTTCTTTATGGCTCCCGGCCTTTCGAAGCACCCGGCCGAAGGCATCGCACACAAAAGAGCCTCCGAAGAATTGCAGCCGCCCCTCCTCGCCTACCCGGTTCACGGCCGCCACGTGGACCCCGTTGGCGATGGCATGGCCGCGCTGGACTGTTTCCCAGGCATTCTCCCAGTCCCCGTCATCCGGAATATGGTCATGGATCCGGCCGATGGCCGTGGGATAAAAGATAATCTCTGCGCCCTGCAGCGTGCAGATCCTTGCGGCCTCCGGGAACCACTGGTCATAACAGATCAGTACGGCAAAGGAGGCGTAGCGGGTCCGGTAGACGCGGTAGCCCAGGTTGCCGGCGGCAAAATAGCTCTGCTCATAAAAAAGCGGATCATGCGGGATATGGACCTTGCGGTAGGTCGGAAGGAGCGTCCCGTCGGCGTCGATCACTACGGCGGAATTGTAAAAACAGCCGTCCGGTGCCCTTTCAAACAATGGAACAATGACCACCACACCGAGTTTTTTAGCCAGAGGAGCGAAGGTCTGGGTGGAGTCTCCGGGGATGGATTCGGCCAGATGGTCCACCTTCCGGGATTCTTCCTGGGGAAAGTAGCGGGTCCGGTACAATTCCTGAAGGCAGATGATCCGTGCACCACGGCCGGCGGCCTCTTTGATTCTCTCAGAGGTCTTCTCCATGTTGTCGGCCGGATCCTCGGACACGGCGTTCTGGATCAGGCCGAGCATTACCATGTGGTTTTCCTGTTTCATGTCCATGGAATCGTTCATCAAGAGGTTTGAGTGAACTCCGGTTACTCACCATGCTTCAAAAAAACACGAAGATACCTCATGCTGGAGAGGACCAGGGCCATCCCGATCCCGATATAGAGCACGGCCAGGTAATGCTTGGGAATGGATGAGTGGCGAAGTCCAATCCCCATGCCGATCATGACCACGATCATCAGGTAGCTCTTCCACGACTGGAAGGCAAAGAGGCACCTCTTCCCCTGCATGGGGAGGATCCGGCCCAGGTTCTTGTCCACCACCTTGAGGAACCCGTAGCGGTGTATCACAAGAGAACCTAAGAAACCCACGGCGCCGAGCAGAATCGCATCCGTCCCCCCTTTGGCAACAAGCCAGTGCAGGGCAAGGCTGAGGAGCATGATCCCCACGCCGATCCACATGAGGCCGGAAAGAAGGATCAGCACCCGTTTACCCACTGCAGGTTTGTATTGTTCAAGTAGAGAATGCATCGTGATCGAGGAGTATAACGGAACCAACGAAGAATGTCAAAAAAAGCCCGAATATGGCTTTGGAGTTTTTTTCGAACCAGGATCGGATCTCTTAACTTTTCTGATAACCGTCCCGCGGCCCCTTTCCATTCCTCGCCTGAAAAAGGCTCCCCCAAATACAGAACCTCCAACGGATAAATTACTGGCCTCCTTAATTTATTTGTAATAACAATTTTTGTCTTGACATACTTTAATTCATAAGGTATCCTTAGTTCCAAAAGATATCTACCGGAGGTTTTATGGACAAGTCAGTCGTGACCGGCAAAGGCCAGGTCGTCATCCCATCCAAGTTGAGGCGCAAGTTCGGCATCAAGAAAGGAACCCAGGTATACCTTTACGAGCATAACGGCGAGATAGCCATCCGGCCCATTACGGACGAGTATATCGAAACCTTGGCGGGCATAGCCGGAACCAAGGGAAAGTTGCTCAAGGCATTGATGGAGGAAAAAGACAAGGAGCGTGAACTGTGAGAGCTGCGACAAGGATCCTGGATTCTTACAGCCTGATCGCCTACTTTGAGGGCGAAGCGGGAAAGGAGAAGATGATCGAGATTCTTCGCACGGCACGTGATTCCGGCCGCCCTCTTCTTCTTTCCGTCATAAACTGGGGAGAGATTTTTTACATCACCTTGAGAGAAGCCGGGCGGGAGCGGGCCGACCAGTTGGCCCATCTCATTTCCACCTTGCCTGTAGAGGTCATCCCCGCCGATCTGGAACTGACCCGGCTGGCCGCGGAATTCAAAGCGAACAACAAGATGTCCTACGCCGACTGCTTTGCCGCTGCCCTGGCAAAATTGCGAAAAGCGGAACTGGTTACAGGGGATAAGGAATTCAAGCAGGTTGAGGGTCAGGTCAAAATCATGTGGATTTAGCCGCGTATAGCCGCCGCAGTCTAAGCATCAAAGGGAGCTTTTCAAGAGGCAGGAATACGAACGAACGTTTCAGGCCGAAGGCAGGTCGTTTGTCCGAGAGATCGTCGAGAGCGGCGTAACAGTATTTCGGCCCCGCTCTGTTTGGACTTCTCCTTATCGCGGCAGCATGCCGGATACCCATTCAAGGAATCTCTTCGCATGCTCCACCATGTCCCTTGCCTCAGCCTGGGTGATCGACCTTCTTTCATATTCGACAAGGTTCTTTTTTTGCAACAACCCACACTCCGCGTTTTTAGCTTCCTGGTCATTTGAACAACTCGCTTATCGGTTTGCCGGACAGGGTCACGGCTTCCTTGATTACGGATTGAATCAACGGGAGGGTCTTTTTGCCCCGGATCTCACGGAGAGTAAAAGTGAAAGAGCTGTCAAGGTAAATATACAGATCATGAGGACCTTCACTAAGTGGTCCTGTTCGTAAATATGGTGACGTACCGAGAGGGTCGTAGGGCGGTCTCATCAAGGAGCGCGACTGAGGCGTACCCCTCTGGTACACCGCAAGGAGCGCAACGCAGAGGAGAGCGCCCTACGGCACTCGAATGCCACCGTATTTACGAATAGGGCCACGAAGCTCCGGCAGATGCTATTGACACACAAAGACCTCAAGCAGCGGCTCGATGAACTGGAAAGGAAGTACGATTATGCTTTTTCTTTATCGTTTCTCTGATTGAATTGCCTTCAATGCATCCTTGAGCACAGGCAGGACTATCTTATCTTTTGCACGACCCGCTGCCTGTTTGCTTTTAATAATTAACTCAAGTGGAAGTACCAACACTTTAAAATCATCCAGAGGTATTTTCATTGCCTGTTTTTTGACCTCGGCATATTCTCCCAAGCCATGTACATGAGTTACAATATCAAAAAGCTTAACGGCATCTCCAGCGAACATTGGAGGGTTGTTTCCCATGGGAGCGATATATATTGATTTTACTTTTTTTAGGGCTTTCGTTATCTCAGGGTTGGCCAAATCTGCAAACCAAAGATCAACAGCTTGAGTCACAACCGGCGCACCTTGTAACGCAGCCGCTGATAGACCGATAATCATAAAGTCAACCTTAAGGCGAACCAATTCTCGTAGAAAGCGAATTTCATTGTTGGTGAATATGAGGTTTTTGACCACGGATTAAGGCCCTCCTTAAACGTTCAATCGGCGGATCCTGCAGCAATAACAAGGTGTGCCTGATATTGTCTCGATCAATCTTTTTGTATTTTTTTGCTATATTGTCCACTTTGTTTAGTAACAGCTTCATCTTTTCCACCTCTTGATTATCTTCGGTAAGAAATTCAGAAGGAGATATATTCAGGCTCTTGGCAATCGCTTTGATCGATTTAGGTAAGACAGAATCCGCACGTGCCAGTGTATAAAAGGCATTTCGACTTACCCCAGTTTGCATGAGTAGTTCTGAGAGCGTGATCTTCTTTTGACGACATTTGTCTTTAATGACTTCGAGTGATATTCTCATAACGAAGATAGTGTACCATAATATAGTACATATCGCAATGTGTTTCCAATTTGGATTTGGGTGGGGCAATACAACGACCAAGTGACATGTCACCACAGGGTGTTGAAAACTTTTCATATGCACTGAATATGTCATGCCAGCGCTTAGAGGATCAATTTCGCAGGCAAAATGAGTGTTCTAAGGCTGAGGAAAGGGCTGTTTTGGGGTAAAAAGCAAATAGATTCACTGACTTGCTGTGGTCCGACCCGGAGGAGACAAGAAGGTATTAGGCTGAGAGTCGAGGGACAGGCCCCTATGGCCTTTTCCATGCTGGTTAGATCGTCTCGGTCATAACCGGGAAGGTCGTCCCGACCAGTCGGGATCCGCCCCGCCATTCTTTACCGTTCATTTTACGCCTAAGAATTAATTTTTCTTGCTTTTTCCCTGCCTGTTGGCTAATAATCGGGAAATGTTCAAAATTACCTCTCAAGCCGCGCCCATAAAGAGATCGTCAAGCTGGTACAAGGAGGGGTCATTGAGGCGAGCGGGAAAGGGAGAAGTCTGGTTTACCAGGTGAAACTGAGTTGATGATTAGGCTGACGATTAGGTTGATGGTTAATGGGGACAAAAAGGGAACCGGCTGGTTTTCAGGTGCAGCCCCTCAAAGGTTCAGAAGCAGCCGGCCGAAAAAATCGTCTGCATGGGATTCACAGAAAAAGAAAAAAGCAGAACCATCCCGGAGTTGCACTTGATTGGTCGTTTGCCGATGGCTCGTAGAGGAGAAGGGTTTGTCAAGATGAAAGATTTGATAATCAAAGTTTCTTTCAGAAGTCTAAGGGATATTCTTTTAAGTTGCTGGTGACACAACACTTATGGAAAAAGGAGCGAATATATTGGATCGTGTTCGCGAAGCAGCGAATCAGAAAATACTGTTTCTCCCTCACGCAGTAAGACAAATGTCACATCCTGAAAGAATGATCAGCGCTCATGAAGTGCGGGAAGCCATATTAAAAGGTAAGGTCATTGAAGATTATGCAGAAGATGTTCGAGGTCATAGCTGTTTGATTTTGGGTTATGGTAATAACAAGCGGCCTATACATGTTGTATGCTCGCCGAAGGAGGATTACTTGGCGATCATCACAGCGTATCTGCCAGATCCGAAAATCTGGAAAACCGGATTTAGGGAGAGGAAGTAGACATGGAATGCATCCATTGCAAAGGTAAGATGGAACGAAAGACCGCTCCTTTTCACGCGAACAGGAAGGGATATCATCTGCTCTTTGATGCAGTACCGGCCTGGGTTTGTAATCAATGCGGCGAAGTATACTTTGAGGAAGCCGAGGTTGAGGCCATTCAGGATGTGCTTCAAACTGTGGATAAAGGCACCAAACGACTTGCACCCGCCGGTTGATTTATTCTCAGCGCCGGTTCCACTCACTGCAGAGCGAATGCCCGACGTGATCGGAATCGAGCATGACGAACGGAATTCCGGGGACACAATATCTAATTATGGGAACCGGAAATGTGTGAATTAAGTATTGTGTCCCCGGAATTAGCGGAATATTATAAATAATGATAACTATGAAAGCCAAAGAGAATATAAACAGAAAATACCTTCCAGCTTTAAGTCGGATATTCACTCCTATAGTGATGGATAGCCTTGCCCTCAAAGGACATTCCGGTTATCTGACAGAGGTATGCGCAAACAGTGGTCTTCTTGAACAAACTGATCCCTCGATGCTACTTTCACATTTTTTTGATTGGATTTACGACATTCTCTTCAATAACTACAGAAATGAATATATCTATAAGAACGCAATAGCGAATAAAATCCTACTCGGCAAACATTCCTTGAATACTTCACATATGCTAACGGAATTCCGTGTTGGCAAATGTAAGGCTGATGCAGTAGTGATAAATGGGACGTCAACAGTCTACGAGATAAAATCTAAATTCGATTCCTTTGCACGTCTCGAAAACCAAGTAAAAGCATACTATCAGATTTTTGACCATATTAATGTCATAACCTCTAATCCCCAGGTAACAAAACTTAAGTCAATACTTCCCGATGCAGTTGGTATCCAGGTATTAACCGATAGAAACACTATATCAACAATCAGGGAATCAAAATCAAATAAGAAAAACATAAACCTAGACACATTGTTCGATTCTCTCAGAAAAAAAGAATATGTAAAAGTTGTCGAAGAATACTATGAAACAATACCGAATGTCCCGAACACTCAAATATACCGGGAGTGCAAAAATCTTTTCTGTAAGATTCCTCCGGAAACAGCACATGATTTAACGATGAATACTCTTCGAAAACGAAATAATACGAAGGTGCTTAAGGAATTTATTACTAACGCTCCTGCCTCATTATCTGGGTATGCATTGAGTATTTGTAGTAAAAAGGAAAAGATGCGGGCCTTAATGTCTAACTTTACAAGGAACATTGGCTCGGTAATTATTCCGAAACTGGCTTAGGAGGCAATGACATGTATTACCCATATTTCAGGGGAAAACAATTTGAACTGATTTTGCTTCGGGATAATGCTGAGTTTTTAGCAAAGAATAATATTCATCCTATTATTGAACCGGTAAAAAGGGATTTTTCAGCGTTAACACGCTCAATGAAAGCTATGAACGAAAATAGGGGGTCAGGCAAGGCAAGGGGTCAGGTCTGCTCTTGGCTCATGTTGTACTCAAAATAGCGGAAGCCATAAAGGTCCCCATTTCCGGAAAAACAACATGACATGGGGCCTTAGATATTTTGTTATTTCAGATAAACGCTCAGGAAAAATATCGCCCCCTCATTCCAATATCAGAGAACTCTCCGCCCCGACTTTAATCATTATATATTCCCCCAATCCCTTCTCCAGAAATAATTGTTAAAAATATCACGTATTCTGGTATAGTACAGGCATGTTTCGCGTCCGGCGCATCTATGATGACAGTCTTCCGGTGAACCGGGAAGCCATCTCCCAGGTCCAGAGCATTATCCGGACACATTTCGGGCTTCTCTCCGAAAAGGAGATTGCAAAGATCCCGGAGCAGCTCCGGGACCATCTCCGATACCTTTTCCGGTCTATCCTCTTTGTGGCCGACAACCAGAAAGGGGATGTCAAGGGGTTTGCCCTTCTCTTCCATGCTGTTCTCCCTCTGTTATTCTGGGGCAGCCTTTTGAGGAGAATTATGAATCCGTTCCGGATTGGCGTCATGATCGCTCTGATCGCGGTGACGACCGCTTCCAACTCCAGGGCCCTGGACTGGGGCCCCTGGTCGGTCAACGAAAAAGCCCCTGTGACCGGATCTGAATTACCCGGTGATGCACTTACTGGGCCGGATGACTGGAACCCTTTTGTCCGGTTCCTGACCGCAGGCGTTCATTTTTTCCAGCAATACATCTCTCCTGTTGATGGAGACCGGTGTTCCATGGCCCCGACATGCTCTCATTACAGTATCCAGGCCCTGCGGAAGCATGGAGCGTTCCAGGGATTCATGATGAGTGCGGACCGGATTGTTCACGAATATGAAGAGCAGAAATTTGTCCCGGTTGTCCTGGATGGAATGAAATCCCGGTTTTATGATCCGGTCGAGAATAATGATTTCTGGTTCGCCTCTTCCAGCCATGATTCCGGGCCGCCTGAAGCGCTCCGGACCGGAGATTAGGTGATGGAACCGAAGACCCGTAAGCCTTTCTTTTCACTTCTCCTCATTCTTTGCAGTCTTTGTGCTGCCCTCGCTGCCCAGGCCGCCCCTTCGGATTCGCTGGATGCAGATCGCCTCTTTGCTTTTGCAGGAAACCTCATGCAGGAGCAGGACTATTACCGGGCCATTACTGAATACAAGCGGTTCTTATCCTACTACCCGGATGATGAACGGTCCCAGCTTTGCCTTCTGAATATTGCAATGGCCTATGCTAAGGGTGGGAAAACAGACCTGGCTGTGGAGCAGTTTCAGAAGATTTCCGATAACTATCCTGGGACTCCCACGGCAGAAAGGGCCGGCTATGAAATCGGGTTGGCCTACTACACGGACCAGCGGTATGAAGATGCGGACAAGGCTTTTTCGGATTTTATAAAAAATTATCCGGGCTCCATCCGCATGGACCCTGCGCGCATATATCTCGGGTGGTCGCTGATCCATCTTTGGAAACCGGACCGCGCCGCCATAGCTTTTTCTGCTGTCAGCGAAGAGAGTCCCCAGTATCCCCTGTGCCAGGCTATATCGGGAGAGATGGCATCCGGTCCTGCCCATCCGAGAAAATCCCCTGTTCTGGCAGGAATATTCTCTGCCGTCATACCAGGGGCCGGTCAGGTCTATACAGGACGCCTGACTGAAGGGGTGACGTCATTTGTCCTGAACGGATCTTTTATCTGGGCGATTGTTGAGCTCTTTGACCGCGGAAGTGAAGCGGCCGGGTTCATTCTCGGGTTTCTTGAAACCGGATGGTACACGGGGGGGGTCTTCGGCGCCGTAAATGATGCGCACAAATTTAATCGCAGGGCAAGAGAGGATTTTATAGAGAATCTGCAGAATCGTTATCCCATGCCCGGCATCAAACAAGGGGTGGGGCCCTGAGAAACAGGGGTTGGAATGAAATCTCTGGTTTCTGTGATCAGGCGTAACCGGATGGGATCATGCCGTGGCCTGGACAAACCCGTTGGCCGACAGATCGGCCTCTTCTTTGGCCGGGGCCATGGCGTGATGTTCTTCCATGTATGTAACATATTCCCATTTTTGCGGGCTTTCAAGAATGTGCTGCACGAGCCTGGCATTCAGTGCATGACCGGACTTCACGGCATGGAAATGTCCGATGAATGGGCATCCGACAAGACTCAGGTCCCCGATGGAATCCAGGATCTTGTGACGGACAAACTCATCCGGATAACGAAGGCCTTCAGGATTCAGTATCCGGTAGTCCCCGATGACGATGGCATTGTCCAGGGAACCACCCTTGGCGAATCCCATGGACTGTAGATGTTCAACTTCTTTGAGGAATCCGAAGGTCCGGGCCCGGGCGATTTCACGAACAAAGGTATCTTCATTGGCCCGGTAATAATAACGCTGTTTTTTCAGCATGGGATGTTCAAAATCAATCTCATAGGTAATTTCCGGAAAATCCGACGGATAGATCGCAGCAAAACGGTCCTCGTCCCTGATCTCAATGGGCTCCAGGATCTTGATGAACCGCTGCAGATGGCTCTGTCTTCGGATTCCTGCCGATGTCAGAAGATAAATATAGGACGCAGCACTCCCGTCCATGATGGGAACTTCCGAGGAGTTCAAATGAATGGCCACGTTGTCAATCCCGAGACCTGCAAGGGCAGCCAGAAGATGTTCAGCCGTCTTGACCTGGATACGATTCTTGCCCAGCGTGGTATTGAGCCGGGTATCCACGACGTTCTTGGCCAGGGCCTGGATTTCAACCTCTTCCCGGGTATCGGTCCGTTTGAAAACAATACCTGTATTCGAAGGGGCGGGAAGGATCTTCATCTGGACCTTCTGTCCGGAATGGAGACCAATACCGGAACATTCAATGGGTGAGGCCACGGTTCTCTGGTATTTCAAACTCTTTCTCCTTTTGTGTGAAAAGTATAGATTCGGTATTTATGCCTGCAAGTTTTATACCAACTTTAAGCGGCCTGATTGGCGGCTGGTTTTAGTTAATGAATTCAATGTGTTATAAATAATTACAGGGAATCATCCGCTCACAGGATTCAGACATCTGTGGTAATAAAAACTCAATGCGCCAAAAGCACTGTGTCTTTCCTGCACAAAGCCGAAATAAAGTTGAACAGATTTGCTTTTTGCCTGAAAAAATGATTTGCTTCATCATGGAGATACATTCTTGATGGCAACCCGGGTGGCGCTGACACGCTGTCAGAACTACGAAGATGAAAACGTTGAAGCATCTGTCCAGAAGCTTCTGGATCTTTTGGGCGGGATCGGCGCTTTTGTGCATCCCGGAGATTCGGTACTGATCAAACCCAACCTCCTGGCCCCGAAACCGAGCGAGTCTGCCGTAAATACCCACCCTGGCCTGGTGCGGGCCGTGTTAAAGCAGGTCTTAAAGGCCGGAGGCCGGCCCGTCATAGGGGATAGCCCGGGACTGGGAAGCGCAAAAAAGAATGCCGTCCGGTGCGGGATTGGCAGGATTGCCAGGGACCTTGATGTCCCCATTATAGAATTCACGGAATCGTTCCGGATGGGAAAAACCCGCGAGGGCGGTTTCCCTCTCGAACTGGCAGGAGAGGCCTTGCGCTCGGATGTCATTATCAATCTTCCCAAGCTTAAAACACATGGGCAGGTTTTGATGACGCTTGGAGTCAAAAACATGTTCGGATGCGTAATCGGGAGGCGCAAGGCCCAGTGGCATTTAAAGGCGGGGGTAAACCGGGATGCCTTCGCGAAGATGATTGTAGAAATCTATTCCATGCTTTCCCCTGCACTTACCTTGATTGACGGAATCATCGGCATGGAAGGAAACGGACCTGGAAGCGGGACACCGAGAAAAATCGGCCTCCTGGCGGCCTCTTCCGATGCCGTTGCCCTGGATGCCGTGATCATGCATCTGATGGGAATGGACCCTCTTCGTCTTCCCACCCTACGTTCGGCAAAGCAGTTGGGTGTGGGAGAGACTTCTCTTGATCGGATTGAAATCATCGGCGAAGAAACAGCCCCGATCGGCATACGGGATTTCAAACTGGCCGAATCCGCGGATCTTGAATGGAAGATCCCTGACCTTGCGATGAGGCTGCTGAAGGACAGTCTGAGCGCCTACCCCGCATCTGATCCCCATCTATGCAAACTATGCGAGGTCTGTGTCAAGGCCTGCCCCCAGCAGGTCATAAGCATAAAGGAAAATCGCCTGAGGATTGATACCCGGCACTGTATCCGATGTTTCTGCTGCCAGGAACTCTGCCCGCATGGGGCCATGAAGACCCGTCAGGGGTGGCTGCTGAAACTTCTGACTAAGAAGACTTTGAAATAGAAATAAATTTTATTGTAATCCCAAAATGATAATGTCCTATTTGGCCAAAGTAGAAATGTCCTATTCT